>NSJM01000092.1 GCA_002634395.1 Candidatus Methylomirabilis sp. | reverse complement strand
AGAGGTTCTGGCTCGTGATCCACGGCTTGACCGCGCGGAAGATGATGTACACCCACAGACAGAATGAAGCCAGCATAAGAATGTGCCAGAAGCGCCCGAGCTCCAGGAACTCCCAGCCCTGGCTCCCAAACCAGTAGGCCATGTCGTCGGTCAGCATGCCCGTGTGACCCGCATAGATGCCGAACAGCGCACCAGCACCCACGAGGACACACAGCGCGAAGAGCAGGTTGATCAGGAACCGCTGCCCGTTTGGAACCTTTGAAATTCTGGGCAGGAAGAAAAGGGTGTAACCGACCCAGGCCATGAAGAACCAGTAGATCTGCACGATGGCATGATAGCTGCGAACGACGCTAAAGGGGATGACGAGCCCGAATGCGCCCAAGATCGTTTCACCAGGCCCACCACCGACGAAATCCTCCGCGCCCAGAATACCGGCCAACACCTGAACCAGGAACAGGATCACGGCGAAGGCAAAGAACTTATACGTGGCGCGCTGAGTCGGTCGAACGTAAGCGTCACCCTTGTTTTCAAGGTCGACTGTGGTCAGCGACCAATCCCGCCCGTTGAACGGCTCGCCAGGCAGGGTCTTCATTTCGCCGTAGACATACAGGACCAGCATGGTACCGGCGAACAGTACGAGGATTGAGAGGAAGCTCCAAATGTAGGTCGCGTATGTCGGGATGTTACCGGCATCAGGATCGTACGGCCAGTTATGGGTATAGCTATAGATCTCACCCGGCCGATTCGCGCCGGCTACCCAGCCACCCCAGAAGAAGTAACCTGCCAATGCCCTGATGTCATCCGGGTTCTGAACAAAGCTCTTGACTCGACCACTCTGGAAGGCCTCTTCATAAGTTTGATCAGTGAACATCCTCGTGTAATGCTTCACCAACTCTTCATGTGCAAAGATCTGAGCATCGTTCAATCGAATTACGCCAGCCGCCGCGTCATACCCGTTCTGATGGATCTCGCGCTTGACCTTTCCCGCGATCCCATCCTTCTCATCCTGAGTGGCTGGGCGTCCCTGCTCTTTCTCAATCTGCATCTCATAGTACTTGCTCATTCCGGTAAAGGTCCGATGCAGAGCCTCTGCGGTGAAATCCGGTCCGCGCTCAGCGCCGTCACCCCAGAAGGACCCATACAGCATCAAGCCCTTCAGGTGGAAGACCTGCTTTCCGCGGTTCATTTCCCACTCGGGAACTACGACCTTCCCGGTTGAGTCTACGAAATTAACCAGAGGGGGAGCTCCAACATAAGTCCAGACACCGAGAGCAACCAATCCGATAACACTGATTGCAGTGACGATCAAAGCATGAAGCCACCAATATTTCTTAATGAGTAGTACTTGTGCAAACGTCCTCTCGCTCTTCTTACTTACAGCTCCGTTGGGATTCGGACTCATCGCTACCTCCCGTGACTCTCCCCTTACCCAGGGTGATCACTCTTGCGTTGTTGTTATGCTACCGTCTTTGCTGTGATTGCCCCAGTCGCCGGGGGCGCACGCGCTTCACGAGCGACATGCATGCCACAGGTAAGACGGCACGCGCCTGGTTGACCAGGCGACGACCCGCTGCCCTGCTTGTCGATCTGCATCATGAAGATCATGGGGAACGCCTCCTTCGCAAGAATATTGCGATCCCCGGTAGGTTTTGTAAATTCTGCGGTCGTACCATTTCGAGATGCATTTACACTACACTTATACTATCAGTCCACGAAACTCGTAAATCCTGCAATTGACTCAATATGGTGATGCATATACACTACTCACGAAGATCTCACGCCTAGTGCCCTGTATAAAGCGCGTAGAATTATAGAACGGTGTTCGCTCAGGCAATGGTCTATCATGCTGCCTTGGTCGGTTGTTTCGTGACTGCTGACGCCGGTCCAGCCTCCGTGCGGGTTGTGGGCTCTCGCCGCGTGATCTGGTTCACATAGGCCACAGCCTCCAGCCGCGAATGGACCTTGAGTTTACTAAAGATATTCTGGATGTGATTTCGCACCGTCGTCTTACTGATAAAAAGCTGTTCCGCGATGGCCGCCGTGGTTGCGCCGGTCCGCATCAGAGTAACGATCTGCAGTTCCCGCCGGGTGAGATCCCCGATGGGTGGCACAGCCTCCTCGTTCACCGCGAGTTGAGTCTGAGTCAATTGTTGACGAACAAGCACCTCAAGCTGATGTGCCGCAGTGACATCACGAAAAAGGTGGACGACCGTCGGGGGCTGGTTGCTCTCACAGGGGAGGGCAACGCAACTCACGTCTATCCACAGTGGTTTGCCCGTTCTCGTCCGAGTAGCCATCTCAAAATGCTGGATCAGGTCTCCGCGGCTCAACGACATCTTGAGTGGGCAAGGCCACTGACAAAGCTGATTGCCATTGCTGTCACGGCCATTGAAGAACTCACGACACTCCTGCCCGACGACTTGTTCCGCAGGGGCTTCCAGGATAGTTTCAGCGGCCTTATTGCAGAACAATATCTCCCCCGATGGCGCACTGATAAATACACCGTCGGCCGTCTCCGCAAAAAGTTGGAAGGCGGCCTTCAATGGTTCTGCAGGCTGTGCGCCTCCCGGCGCACACTCCACACCCTTTTCATCAGCAACAGGGCGATGCTCGCTTTCCCCATCAGTACGGTGGGCGACTGATTGGCTTGTACGAACGCCGCCGTCATGTTGTCGGCCTGTCCGCCGGGTCTGTGCCGAACGTTTCGGTCCGCTTCCTGAGCGCGCCATAGACTCAATATATAGTCCGCAGTAAGACCTGTCAAGTCGAAAAGGATGAGGAAAGTGTACCGCGCTTCGCGCCTTCAATTCTCGATCCGCTCTCCACCACCCGCGCTGTTTTCCAGGGCCATCCGGTTGAGAATGACGATGCGTCACCTGTCGCGAAAGGGTGGTGAGATAAGGTTGGGAGCGCAATAAATTGCTGTGCCGATTCGATCATAGATGGCCGGTTTGAAAAGAATAAGAATACTGACGCCGATACGAGGCCGGCGAGACCGAAGAAAACGCTTGACAGAGGTGCGCGCTATATGCAATAGTGCCGTACTTCCTTATTATAGGGTTGCTGCTTTGCTGTAGGTTCTCCCGGAGGTTCGAAGGCTCACATACTCCAGGCAAGAAATCGTAAGAGTGGATGTGATCGGGGCGAGGTCACTTCGGCGCCCCGCATCAGCAAGGCGCTCCGAGCTCGGGAGCGCGGTAGTCAACTTAAACGACGCAGAGGGAGGAGAATCATGGCGCAAAGAAGTTGGTGGGTTCGCGGTGTCGTCTTGGGCGGCGCCTTACTGCTCGCCCCGGTCGGGGCGTGGGCTGATAAGCTCACGGAACTTGAGCAGGCCTTTGAGACACAGCAGAAGTCGCTGCAGCAGTTGCAGCAGGAGATGCATCGGCTCCGACAGGAGCGGACCGTACAGCAAGAAGAGGTGACCAGGCGCGTGATGGAGGTCGAAAAGAAGGCCGCTGAGGCTGCGGCATCGTCGTTCCTCACCGGGATGGACCCTTGGCCGGGGAAGGGGTTCTATCTGAAGTCACCCGATGGCCAGCACCGGTTGAGTATCGGTGGCTACATCCAGGCGTTGACTCAAGTTGAAGGGGCGCTCAGTGACGACGTAGAAGGCAACGCTGCTGCGATTAATCGCCACAATCCGAGCACCTTCAAACTCCACCGCGTCCGGCTCATCTTGAACGGCCAGCTCTACAAGGACTTTGGTTTCCACGTCGAAACGCAACTCGCCGACGGTCCCACCAAGAGTTCGAATAGCTCCGGCGGCGCCGCCGGCACCAGTGGCGGCACCAGGCTCGAATGGGCGGTTGGTACGTATACGTACGCCCCTTGGGCCAAGATCGCCGTCGGACAGATGCGAAACCATTACGGTCTTGAGATGGCCATGGCGACCCAGGACCTGGACTTTGCGAGTCAGCGATCGCTCGTTTCCCGGGCGCTCTCTCCGGACCTGCAGCTCGGTCTCCACGTGTCGGGCGATCTCAAGCAGTTCGTCGGCATCCCCTTCTACTACGGGGCGGGTATCTTTAACGGCTGCGGTCGGGTCGATCAGTGTCCTGGCAGTATCGACAATGACGGCGAGAAGGAATACACTGGCCGATTGGCTGTCACCCCACCGATGCCGTTCGGGAATCTCACGATCGGTGTGAATGGTGATTACCGCAAGTTTGACATGAAGGGTAGTGCCAATACGAAGGGCGCTTTTGATTTGGCAACGTCCCCCGTCAATGGTACGATTTATCACAACTTCAACCCGACGAGCGTGACCGGTGTCGCGCTGGCTGGCAGCGGTTTCCGGATCAACGGAGAGCGCATCACCAGCGGCGCCGACCTGTACTACGAGTTCTACCCGTTCTTCATCAGGGGTGAATACCACTACGCCTTGCAGGAGCGCGACAGTTTAAGCGGCACCGGCAATAACCTTGACGACCTCATCATGCAGGGTGGGTACGGGACGCTCGGCTTCTGGATCTTCGGCAACAAACTGAAGGGTCTGGTACTCGCCGGCCGCTACGAGCAGTTGCGGATCGATGACGATTCGGGCAAGTTTGATCCTGCCACCACCGGCGAGGTCGGTACCGATATTCGCGCCGTCACGACCGGTCTGACCTGGCATATCAACCCCAACATCTGGCTGCGAGGCAACTACGTGTACCACAACGTCAGCCCGCATCAGAATATCGCTGGAATGAGCAGCTCCTCCGGCGGTGGCGAGGCTCACCAGGGAATCGCTGAGTTCATGCTTAGATTCTAGTCGGAAGATTGTGGTAATTCAGCCGAAGCTCACCAGATGTTATACGTCTGGTGAGCTTCGGCATTTTATCGGAAGGGAGGGCATCCAGTCATGAAGTTCATCACATTAGCCAAGGTCAGTCCGGGGGCATGGTCCAGACTTGCAAACGATCTTCCTGCTTCCTGTTATGAGGGGATGAAGTCGGCGTATGTCACCTATGGCCAATACGATCTCATGATCGAATGGGAGGCCAAAGATATTGATACAGCGAATAAGATTATGAAGCATCTCGCGGGGTCAGGCCTCATCACATCGGAGACGTTAGTCGTCGCCTCTACTCTTCAGGAATTCGGCAAGATCTAGCTGATCCTTCCTCGCCTCCACAAGCAGCCGGATGCCATCCCGACATCCGGCTTTTAATTAGCTACGCTTTTCTCAGCTCTTCCGTCCCTCTCGGAATACGTCCCTGAATCCGATCGCGATGTTCCTTTCGTTTCGTTCCCCTCACAAAAGACCTCACACCATAAAACTGTTTGAAAACCCGGAAGGTTGGACTTGACAAATCCATAGGCTTGCTTTACGTTAGGCATATGTAGTTTGACATCGTGTATAAGGCGTGTAAGACGATATGCTTCAAGCAAAGTATGCGTTATCCCGCTCTCATGGCGTCTCTGAGGCTTGACGTGAAACTGCGGCACTGCGGCGGGATCGCACCAAGGAGGTCATTGCCGTGAAAACTCGCTACCTCAAGATTGCAGGTCTGGTCGCCCTGATCATCGTTGTCGCCGGCGTCGCTTTTTTCCCGTTCTACTGGAACCCAAAGAAATCTTCCACTCAAGTCATCTTCAGTGACTTCATGGATCTTGTAGAAACGGGTCAGATCGCCGGGACGGTCGTCTTCAATGAAGGCACCCATACCATCTATGCCCATGTCACAGCGGGGCAGCACCTTAGAACCATCTACAGCAAGGAGGCAACCGGACCCTTACAGGAACTGTTAAAGAAGAAGGGGATTCGCTTTGCAATCGAATCCGGCGGCGGCGGCTCAATCTGGCTCAGCCTCCTGTTCAACATGTTGCCGTTCCTCCTGATTATCGGCCTGTTCGTGATGATGGGCCGCCGATCGCAGATGGGAGGGGGCGGCGGCCCCATGTCGTTCGGGAAGTCTAAAGCCAAACTGCACGACGCGACGAAACCCAAGGTGACATTCGCGGACGTCGCCGGGGAGGAAGAGCCAAAGGAGGAGCTGCTGGAGGTCATCGAGTTCTTAAAGCACCCCCAAAAGTTCCAGGCGCTGCACGCCAAGATCCCCAGAGGACTGTTGCTGGTGGGCCCCCCAGGCTGCGGGAAGACGCTCCTCGCCAAGGCGGTCGCCGGGGAGGCCTCCGTCCCGTTCTTCTCACTCTCCGGTTCCGAGTTCGTGGAGGTCTTCGTGGGGGTGGGCGCCAGCCGCGTCCGCGACTTGTTTGAGCAGGCCAAGAAGAACGCCCCCTGCCTGGTCTTTATCGATGAGATCGATGCGGTGGGTCGCCACCGGGGGGCGGGCCTCGGCGGCGGGAACGATGAGCGCGAGCAGACATTGAATCAACTACTGGTCGCGATGGACGGCTTTGAGGCCAATAGCGGGATCATCGTAATCGCTGCCACCAATCGACCCGACATCCTCGATCCCGCGCTGCTGCGCCCTGGACGGTTTGATCGGCGTATCATCGTGGACAACCCGGACAGCAAAGGCCGCAAGGCAATCCTCCAGGTGCACCTGCGCGAGATACCGGTAGCCCCAGACGTCAATGTGGACGTGCTCGCCAAGCAGACCCCCGGCTTTTCCGGAGCAGACCTGGCCAGCGTGGTGAATGAGGGCGCGCTCCTCGCCGCCCGACGCGAGAAGAAGATGGTCAATATGGTCGACTTTGACGAGGCGGTCGAGCGCGTGATTGCGGGGCCCTTGCGCCGCAGTCGCGCCCTGACTCCGAAAGAGCGCGAGATGGTGGCCTACCATGAGGCCGGGCACGCTATCTTGCGCAAGCTTATTCCCCATGCAGATCCGCCACACAAAGTGACGATTATCTCGCGCGGGATGGCGCTTGGCTATGTGATGGGCGCCCCACCGGAGGACCGGTACACCCGCACGCGGTCAGAATTACTGGCGGAGGTTAGTGTCGCCATGGGGGGGCGGGTCGCGGAGGATCTCGTCTTTGGCGAGATTACCACCGGAGCTTCGAACGACTTTGAGCAGGCAACGAACATGGTCCGCCGGATGGTGACAAATTTCGGCATGTCGGATAAGCTCGGTCCCGTTACTCTTGGCAGGCAGGGTGGGCCCGTCTTTCTCGGACGCGATATGATCGACAGTCGCAACTACAGCGAGGAGATCGCCTACCAGATCGACCAGGAAGTTCGACGTCTCCTTGACGAGGCCTACCAGTACGCCCACCGGACGATCGAGGCGAATCGAGAGAAGCTGAACCGTGTGGCGAAGGCCCTGATCGAACGCGAAACCCTCTATGCTGAGGAGTTGGACGACGTTATGGCGGGGAAGGTGGTCGCGTTGGAACCTTCGCGACCAACAGCGAGTGCCGGCGCTGAAGCAGACATCGAAGCTCCGACTGCTGCTACACCGGACGCGCCACCGGTGGCGCCACCCGCAACAGCTTAAGGGAATATGGATTAGCTTTTTTGTCTTAGCATTTCTCACAAATAAAAACCCTCTCACGAATATTCCTCATCGTGAGAGGGTTAGCTTTTCAGGCAGTTTGTCGTCCCGGATTTGATCCGGAATCTACGGTCTTCCTAGATCCCAGCTTTCGCCGGAATGACGCCCATAAAAAGGACAGTTCAGACGACTTTCTTCCTGCGCCTTACGTAAAGCACGGTGCCGATGGCCATACCGGCGATCGTCGTGACAATGATTGCGGGATTGCGCAGCATGGACGAGCTGCCACTACTACGCCTTGGCGCCTTCAGCCCAACCGTGAGGGGAAAACTGAAGTTTGCATCATGGGCATGGTACACATCTTCTTCTGCCGCGCTTGTATGCTTTTGGGTTACCGCTACGGTAGTCCCTTCATGGAATCGTTCTGCGTGCTCCTCAAGCTCCACGACGGCCTCATATTTTCCGGCCTTTGTAAACTCCGCTTCCACCCTCACGACACCTGAGGAATAAACCTGCTGCGGGATATAGAGGACCGTTGCAGGACCATCGCTCTCCCGGGCCTCGACAACGCGGACGGCTACCGGTATCCGTCGAAGCGCATCGCTGACCAGATCAAAGGTCAGCGTCGCTTTTCCTACTTTGGGAATGTCACGGCAGTAGGACTGAAACTCTTCCTTCATTGCATCCAGGTACCGCCTTAGATCGGCATCCTTGAGTTCCTTGAGTATAGCCAGTTGAGAGGCCGCTCCCGCCGTTGCATGTTGATACGCGCTGAAATGAATGATATGCTGCCCCTTTTCTATCGAGCAGATATCCCCCTCTGTAATGCCACCCATCCCGCCACCACCGTGGGCCCACACCTGCGCCGCTCCAAGCGCCGTCATCATGACCGCAAACCCAACCGATACTAAATACTTCATTCCTCTACTCCACTTTTTCACCTCTCACCTTCCGGAAAAACACCTATAGCGTCTATTGCAACTGTCGAGTGGGAATATCGAGGAGATTGTTTCCAGGTTTCGAAAAAGCGTTTCGCGGAACAAAGTGCGGCAGCGCTCCGTGGCGCACATTGCGTCAACTCGGGCTCGTGTGGGGGTCCCATCCACTCAAATTCCCGATTCAGGAAACTTGAGGATGGGACCCCCTACACTCACTTATGCCTGGTTCACCAGAGTCATTAGGACAAAGATCAGCATGACAAGCAAAGCGATGTTCATCGCGGCAGCTTCCATAGTATCTCTCCTTCCCGCTTATTTATACTGAGTAGTCGGTCGCCATTTACCCCCGCCCGACAAGGCAGTGGCGCCACCCTCAAAGGACGGGATCACAGGACCGCCGACCTCAACAATTTGGCGGTTCTTATCCGCATCGAAGAACTCAAGAAGCCCACCGTACCGGCTGTCAGAGTCGTAGATTAACTCTGCCAACCTCTGGTATTCCCATTCGGCATCGGTGGCATCCACCGATAGCGTTACGGTCTGCCCAGGAGCGATGGGGCCCGCAGGCTCAACCTTGACCTTGAGCCGCGAATCCGGAAAGAGGGCCGGATCCCTGAATTGCAGGTTGGCGGTAATGAAGCCTCCCAACTGCTGAGGCCTGTTCGAACCGTTCGTGACCTCTATCACCATCCCAAGAGAACGCCCAGGCACGGTATAGACTGCAGTGACAGGCCTGGCCTTCACGGTCGCATGGGCGTACGGCGTAAACTCCGTTGTCGCCTTCAGCTCGGGGGTGTCCATCCTACCAGTCTGGAGCGGAATCGTGATGGGATAAGCACCGTTGGTCGTGACGTAGCCGATGGCCACGATGAGGACCGTCGCCACCATAAGCACGATCCCCAGCGTCCGATCGCCAGAGCTCACAAGCTCTTCCTCTGGTATGACCCCAACCTGGAATAGACGCCGTGTAAACGGCCGCCTCACCCACCAAACCAGCCAGAACACCCCTATAAAGGTCCACAGGAGCCACCAGCCAATGATCCGCCCTTGCCCATGGACTTCCATATCCACCGTCGTACCATCGATGGTGGTAATATTATTGGTAAAGTTACTCCAATCGCCTTCAACCGTTACAAATTCGCCTCCACCGACCAAGGGGCCCCCACCCTCAATATTTACCATCGGGTGAACGTGATAGGTCCCGGTGACCCGGCCCATAATATTCATTCTATAATCATAGTCCCCGCCAAGTTGAGTACTGGTGGCGTTGATGACTGGCATGCCATTCATCCATGCCTCTTTCTTGAGCATTGATGGTCCAGGCACCGAGTAGTGGAGAAAGATTGACTCGGGGGTGTTCACAGCCCTCGGCCATTCACTGAACGTATGAAACTTCCCCGTGAGATCCATCGTCTCACCCGGCTGTACCCGCGCTTTGGACCATTTTGTATCGTAGAACGTTATTGTTCGCATCCGAAGGAATGGCTCCTGCGATCGCTCGCCATGAGCCCATGCCGTTCCAGCGGATACGGCGATCCCTCCAAGTACGATCGCCGCTAATGCCGCTCGTCCTATCCTCATCGTTGTCCTCCTGCCTCGCTGATGGGTTGGATAAAAGTCAACTCATTTGCATCGCAGCGTAGCGCCACGTGAAGTCTTCTCTTGCTTTATAAACGTGCTTCGAGAACCGACCACACGGCCCGGCATCGATGACGGCTACGTCCGCGAAATCCATACCGGCTTACTGATTACCTTCCCCATCCAAACCCACCAGAGGTAGATGATTCCGCTGATAAACCCGGCAAAGAACGAGGAAACCGGCGTGACATCCCTTCCGAACGTCCGCAACGTCCCGCGCTCTACGATCCTGATGTACTCCGGCGTGGCGGAGCGCACATACTCCATCCCCATCAGATCAGCAATCGACATGAGCGGCCCGCTTGGATGCTTATAGGCCAAGTGAAACGGAGCGAGCCACGTCCAGTTCGCCGGATAGAACAACAGGGACCATCCCATGCCGCCGAACAGCGCCGTGAACATGTAGCTTCCCGTCATCATCAGCGTGACGTCCAAAAAAATCGCGCTGGGAATCATCAGGCCAGGGGCGGTAAAGTTGACCGGGAACCAAGCCCAGTAATAAAAATTGAAAACACGATTCATCCATTGACCGAAATGAAGCGTCATGACGCAAAAGGTGGCGCCGATCGGTAGACGCATTTTCTCCCACATAAAATATTGCGTCGCCGCGGGAAAGGTGATCAACAGGATCGGCGTCAACGTGACCCACCATCGCCGATCCTTCCAGTCCAACCAAAAGTCCCAGTCGCCAACGGTCAGCATCTGGTGAATGTGATATCCTGCGACCGTACCCGTGAATGCAGCAACAATAACGATAATATCGAACTTTCGCTCCAGGCTTAGAGCTTGCTGTGGTGTCAAGAGCGCCATAAGCTCTTCCCCTCCTCGAAGGGAAGGGGGGGCCAGAAGCCACCCCCTTCCACTATTTGGACGTGCGGACTTCGAGGACCTTCAACAAACGATCCTCAACGTGTGTGTTCATTCATGCCGCCAACTGACTCAGGCTTTTGGTGGAT
>NSJM01000004.1 GCA_002634395.1 Candidatus Methylomirabilis sp. | reverse complement strand
GTAGACGACGGTCATCTCGTCAACGCCTAATTGGTTGGCGACCTGGTTCTGGAATAATCCAAGATCGAGCCGCCGTTTGCGGAGGTGCTCCCCGAGGCTTCGGGGATGGGCAGGGTAGCCGGAGGGTGGGACACATGGTCGGGGGAAGGTCAGGGACCCATAAATGGTGCCTGAATCCCTGCCCCTGCGGCTACTTCACCGACCCGCAGCGACCGTGCACCTGCTCCCCTCCACAGATTCAGCGGTACCGGTCGCGGATCTCCGGCCCGCTGCTGGACCGGATCGACCTGCACCTCGATGTACCGCCGCTGCGTTATCGGGAAATTACGACCGATTCCCAAGGGGAACCCTCTGAGCAGGTGCGAGAGCGAGTGAAGGAGGCCAGGGCTCTCCAGCAGGAGCGGTTCAGGCGAACCCGGACCTTCTGTAACGCCCAGATGGGCGTGAAGCAGCTTCGGCGGCACTGCCAGATCGGACCCGACGGACAGGCGCTCCTGGAAACCGCCATCGAGCGGCTCGGGCTGTCCGCGCGGGCGCACGATCGGATCCTCAAGGTGGCCCGCACCATCGCCGACCTCGAAGGCCACGAGACGATCCGAACCGACCACCTGGCCGAGGCGATCCAGTACCGCACCCTGGACCGCCGTACCGGGTGGTAGCAAGTAGGCGAGGTAGGTCTGGGTTGAAGCGAGAAACTTGGCTCAATGACCTTGGCGGTATCACTGGAAGTGGCGGCGTATCGATGGAAGCACGCGAACTGCTGGGATTCGCTTCACTGATTCCAGCCCACTTTACCTAGATCTTCAGACCAGGAGCACACATGCGCCTCAAACTCCGCGACTACAAGCTGCTGCTCATTCCGTTTTTTTCATTGATCGCTCTCCTCATTATCGGAGCGATCTTTACGATATTCATTAAATAGTTGCGTCGTACGTTCGTCCCCATACTATGGTGCCATGGATTGCGGAAAGACGCCCGATTCCACGACAGTCATGTTGACGTTAAAGCGCACGGAGAATTGTTGGGCTGAGAGAGACTATCGGAGCGGGGGAAAGCCTTCAAATGTGGAAACGACCGGTCCTCAATTACTGTAGATCAGGACCTCGTTGTTCGGAGGCAAATGAATAGTTGAGCTGGATCTCCACGCGCTTGGGGCCGGTCGAGACCTGAAATGCCGCTTGCGCATGGCGGGGTGGGCCTAACAACAGCGCGGGATTGTTCGAAAAACCGGCACCTTCGGCTGGTATCCCGATCCAACTTCTGTCAAATTTCTTGTTCCCGTTTTCATCGTGATAGACACTGGCGGCATAGGCGCCTGCCTTTGGGACGATCACGCAGAACGCCACGGTTCCGCGCTTCGCGGCAAACTGTTGCTTAAAGATCCTCTTCCCTTTTACCAGAAAATCGTCGGGATTGTCGCCGTACAGGACGAACATAATGTTGCCGCGATCGCTCCTTACCCCCTGTACTCGAACATCGATGGCGGCGGACGTGCGGGTGCATGCCCCCTCGGTCGCCTCAATCTGGGCGTGCACGTTCCACGGCAGCAAGAACAGGTAGACGAGTAAAAGGCTGGATAAGATAGCCGGTACGCGATTCATGGCCGACCGATCTTTCTCTATCGGAACGCGCCTTGCCGGTAGAGCTTTCCGAGGATCAGTGCTGTCGCGAACCATGGGTAACGCTCGTAGTACGACGGCACGTCTATTCTCATGCCGGAATGTCGTTCGATCTTCCACAGGATATAGTCTCTGCCGCTCTTGAACGTCAATAATCCTTTCAGAAGGCGCAACACGTTCAGCATTTTCCCGTGTACTTTCCGAAGTCGCCATGCAAGGCCGCTCATGAAACGGACGGAGAAGGGTATTGCCGCACGATATCCGGTCTTCCGACCTTCCTCGGTCGGTCGCACATCGAACGGCACGCAGTCCATTCCGATGCGGGTCACCTGCTCATAGTAATCCAGGGAGTGATCAACCAACCGCGCAACGGCGTCGGTTCGCTCAGGCCTCAGTTCGGTACCATAGCTCAGGCGCAGTCCCTGCTGCCACAGATCGCGGGCATCGAACGTAGACGGCAGAACCGGAACGACGCGATCGACGAATGTCACGACGGCCTGGGCCAACGACGCGTACACCCGCCTGGCGCTGGACTCGTCTCGAACATACAGCACGCCTGTGGGTTGTGCAAACCTGCCCCAGAGATACGAATAAAAACAACGCGGCGAGACGCCTCGCTCGAAGTCTTCACACGAGATCACGATATATTTTGCCCGAAGCAAGCGGCCATCGTGCGGGGTCTCCAGATAAAACACAGTGGGAGGCAGAAGACGATACAACCACTGCTGCCATGAGCTTCCAGGAAGAGACCGGTAGCTGTCAACCAGCACACACAGATCGACCAGCCCCTCATCCGTCCGGTTGCGAAAGCAGGAACCGTATGCGAGTATCGCGGCAGCGCCGTTGCCGTACTGCTTTAGAAGCGCGTCGGCGAGCGTGCGAATCCCCGGCGTCACAGGTCTCGCGCTATACTGTTCGATGAAAGAGGTGAGCCGCGTCCACGCTGCCGGTTTATCGCGCATAGGTCGCCGTTTCCGGGTGACGCCATACCTGCATTGGATTGCGGCCGGCCTTTCCAGCCAGGCTGGCGTGACGCAGGAGGTCGCGAAGCACAGCCACCAAACCGGGGACGATCGTTTTTCTGTACACCGAGTCTTCGGGAAGCCCATTCATCAGGCGGCGATGCGCCTCGCCCATCGAATGATAGGGCATCAGCGGGAACAGGTGATGCAAGGTATGATAACGTAAACCGATCGGAAACAGGAGATACGATAGGAGGGAATGCCCCCCGATGGTGAGGGAGTCTTCAACCTGCTCCTCGTACGTCATGTTGCCGCCCTCATTCATAAACCGGTGCGCAGCAAGGGTACGAATCCAGTTCAGGCCGATCGTCCAGATGGCCAGGCAATACAGGAGCCCGATCGTCGTCCATGTGATCACACCGCCCAGGATCAGCGTCAGCGAACCGACAACCCAGACAAAGCCGAGCAGGTCAAGCGCAGCCCAGAGATCCAGACGTTCCGTTGATGGGATAGTGCGCCTATAGTAGGGATCGATCGCATACGATGACCGACACTCCAGGAGCCACCGCCGCCAACGGGGATTCAGGAACGATAGCGGCACGAGGATCAGAAAGCGGAAGGCGGCCATGATCGGCAGGATCGGGACTTGTGCGAAATACAACGCAGTTTCTCGAAGGGGGGCTGAGCCCAGGGGTAGATACTCACCATCGGCGGGCGTTCCGAACTTGCGTGGGTGATGGTGGTCAAGGTGATTCCTGTACAGGAATGAATGCATGAGCAAGGGCATCCCGACAAGAAGATTCCATGCGATATGAAATCCTATCATGGAAGCCTCCTCCCTATGGACAAGCTCATGGATAAAGATGCCTACCCTGAACAACGCCAGTCCGGACAATAGCATGGCGATTATCTGAATCAATGAGAAGGCCGGCGCCATAAGATAGAGAGCGGCAAAGCCGTATCCGATGGAGACCGTGATCAGGAAGTCGGCCCAATAGAGCATGGGCTTTGGGGTGAATAAATCCTGAACAAGCTTCTTAGCTTCTCGGCGGGAAAAAGCCGAGGTCTCTTGTCCATCGGCAGCCGGCGATCCCGATTCCTCTACGGCAATAGCGGGCGCCGTTTTTTCATAGCCGTACAAAGTCAACCTCCCCTCCATAACTTACTGTTAATACATGCGACGGCTCGCTCGTCAGAATTTGTCCGTCAAGAGCGCATGCCGTTTCTACTTGCAGGACGGCTTCATGGATATTTCGGCTCGTGTACCCGGCCTCAGGTGTCAGATACCGGCTGGGTCTTCCTGAGATGAGCGATGGCGCGGCGCGCAGCAGATCCTGGGGCTGATAGGAGACCGCCGTATACCTGAGCGGACCATCCTCCTTCCCCCAGTACGGTCGTATCCCGGGATTTAACCGCGCCAATGTGGTGATGAGTAGCGCAAGGTAGTTATGTGTCCCATGCAACTCCCCGTCTAACCGGACAGCGATCGGGGTAGGCTCAACGACGCGGCGTCCCAGCGCAAGACCTACGAGATACCGGCCCACTGTGACGGCCGTTCCCAGGCCACCGCGCATCAGTCCAGATCGTGCCTGCCGGCGAGTCGCGCGTCGAACGCGAGTGACGTGAACGATACCGGCAGCGCTGAAGAACATTCCAAATCGAGGGGTGCTGTCCGGTCCACAATCCACCCGCAGGATTGCCCGCCGGATACGCCGCCCCGCTGGCCCCCTCCCGTCAGACCAAGCCAGCAGGCGCTCTAAGGCCCGCATCGGCTTGCCTTCCATACCCACATCGGCAGCAGTCATGTTTGTGGTCCCACCCGCAATGAGAACCACTGGAGGTCTTACCGTAAAGGGGCTGGCATGAAACAGGGCTGTCAGTGCGGCATGGACGGTTCCATCGCCTCCGCAGACGGCCACGACCTCTACTTGTTGCGCAGCCATCTCTGCGAGGGCGTCGGAGACATCTTTCGGTCCCACAACCAGTCGGTGAATTGCCGACTTGTACCGATCCAGGATCTGCAGAAGAGGCTGAAGGCTGTGTTGAGTCGTCCCGCTTTGCGGATTGATCAGGATGCCAAGCCGTCGTGGACGGACGGCGTCCCATAAATCCGAGGTGTAAGGAGCAGGACCGGCGTTATACTCCGCAAGCATAGACATCACAGGACGCCTTTCATGCAGACGCCATCTCGATCACGCGTCGCCCGCCGAAGATGAGAGCGCATCGGTCAACAGCCGGACGGCCGGTGAGCGGCCCACCGGGTCCCGCACCCTCAGCCAGCAAGGAGCGCAGTGAGCCGTAGGCGAGCCGCGTGTAGACGACGAGACTAAGACGGCCCAGGAGGAGCGCCGTCGAGACAGCTGTCCAGACGGTCACAGCCATTAAGGCCAAATCCGGCCAGCCGAGCGCCAGGCTGCCGGTCAGTAAGATCAGATTGGGATTGCGTTGGGCTGTCGCCGGACTCGCCTCCCAGGACAGGATCGCGCAGGTCGCCAGGGCCGCGTCGGCCGGCACGTGGGCGGCCATTACCCGGCGTGCAGGCCCAACGGGGACCTCGATCAGCACATTGCCCGACTGCGCCAGGTCGTGGAGCAGTCGGCTGTCCACAAGGTACTCGCCGTGTACGATGAGTACAGAATCGCCGGGGGGGACGGCCGCGAGCTCCTCCGCCATCGCCGTGACCCCCACCTGCCGCAGGATGCGGCGATAGCGCTCGCGGGAGGAGAGCTTCCACAGCGCGACCGGGGCTTCTCCAGGGATGTAGGCACAAATCACCATCACTCACAAAGGGGCCGTCCCGACCCGGATGGGGCGGTCGCCCGATTGGGATTCGGACATCCGGCCGACGCGGGGTCCAGCCGGCACTCTACTAGCTCTCCTTTATACTATACGCAGGCCGACTCCGTCAAGTGTGGGGCCTTGACTGGGGACGACAAGAGCGATATCTAACGAAGAGTATACTGCTCAAGATGTTGATGGGCAAGGATGTGACGGGCCGGAGGAAGATGGGTCAAAAGCGCCGCAAGAGCCAAGGCAGCGACGATCAGGATCCACTCCAACCGCATGAACTGACGCAGGCGATGGCGGATTCTTCGCTCCTCGCTACGTCCGGCCCCTATTAGCCAGGCGCCGCCAAGGCGACTGATCGTTTTTACCGGCAGCCGGCTACCTGCGCCGGCCGGGTCTCGCAAGAGAGGCAGGAAGTAATATCGGTTGACGGCAGCCAGCGCCAACACGAGTCCCACCAGGAAGACCTTGGCGAGCAGAGTTAACCCATAGGAGGTCGTGATAAGGGGCTGCAGCGATCTCACCTGCAGCCACGCGTTGAAGAGCCCCGCCACAAGCAGAGTAAACACGCAGTAGGCTGCCATCCTCGAGAAAGGACGGCCGATCGCTGCGAGTCCACGTGCCGCCTCCTCCGTGCTAAGGGTGGCGGCGAAGCGCTGGAGGAGGAATCCGAACGTGAAGAGTCCGCCGATCCAGATAGAGACCGCAACTAGGTGAATCCAATCGATGAGGACAGGCATCGTCAGGTCTCCCCAGTCGGCAGCATGCCCTGACAGGCTCGTTGTGAGGGCGATGACCGTGGCCGTGGAAAGGGAGAGCATGATGGCCCGTTGGCTTTGCGGCATAGTTGTTCGTCCGAGACCCCAGAGAAATCCCTGGAGTCCGACAAAGCCGAACCGGACAAGCCAGACGGCGCCAAAGTGGGTCTGTAGCAGCACAACCGGGAGAGTGACGTTGATCTCGGCAAGGTGCACATCGCTCATCATTTGCGCTCTCAGGATCAGTTCGCCGACACTCGTCAGCGCCACAAGCACGATCAAGCTCAGCTCCAGTCTCCGAAGCGGCCGTTCAACCTTCTCGAATGCTTGACGCGGGAGCGCAACCGACCGAGTGAGGAGCAAGCGAAAGGTCAGCGTACCGATCAGCATTGAGAGGCCGATAAGGTTGAGCCAGCGGACAAAGAGCTGGGGAAGCGTCGCAGTCTCGCTGCCGGCTCTGGGTGGGTCGGGCAGACCGGGACCGATAGTGAACGAAAGATCGCCTTCAGTGCGGTGGCCGTCGTGGGCGACAACGCTCCACAAGATCCGGTATTGCCCTTGCGGTAGGGGCGGGAGAGAAGCCTCCAAGACGGTGTGGACGGCAGGGTTCACCCTTCCGTCCCCGTTGTCAACCTGCTGATGGCGAGCATTGATCACCTTGAGCGTACTGAAGATTGGTTCCAGCGCTCCGTCAAACCACATCCTCACGCGTGGGGGCGAGGTCTGGAGCGCCAACCCTACCCGTGGCTCTGAGTGATCGGGAAACGCATGGCCCCACGCAGTGGTGGCCATAAAGAGCAGCAGGCCTGCTGTCAGCAGGACAGACCATTGTGCTGATCTATTCATCGCAGTACTCCATACGCTTCCGACGCGTCGATGGACATTGACGCCCGTGCTCTACACCCCGTCACCTTCATCCTCTCCCCTGCTGGGGGAGAGGAGTCTTTTTATTTGCCCTCGCCCCTTGGGAGAGGGTGCGGGTGAGGGGACAGGGGGTTTTCTGTAGTGTCATGGCGCAGTTCGGTCTGAGGTCACTGTCGGAATATCTGAAGGCGTGGTGCTCGGCCGGAACGAGTCGCCCCGCTCCCGGGCCAATTGTTGTTGGAAGACCTCCTCTCGCTCCCAGCCGAACTGCATGAACAGGGTCGGCACCACGATCATGTTTAGGATGGTCGAGGTGAAGAGGCCGCCCAGGATGACCTGGGCCAGTGGCCGCTCCAGCTCCTTCCCGGTGGCCTCGCCGAAGAGGAGGGGGAGCAGGCCCAATGCGGCCCCGGCGGCCGTCATCAGGACCGGCGCCAACCGATCCTTCGACCCCTGGATAATGGCATCCTCCTTCGAGACGCCTTCAACGCGAAGCTGCCGGTAGTGGCTGACCAGGATGATCCCATTTCTGGCCGCGATTCCAAAGACACTGATGAACCCGATCAACGAGGGGACGCTTGTGACCATCCCCGTGAGCAGGATGGCCGCTACGCCGCCGATCAGAGCCAAGGGGAGATTGGCCATCACGAGGAGGGCGGCGCGGGTCGAGTTGAAGGCCTTATACAGCACAAGGAAAATCCCGATCACCGCAAGCCCGCCATACACCATCAGCACCCTCGTTGCCTCCCGCTCGCTTTCAAACTGCCCACCGTACTCGATGAAGTAGCCGGCGGGAAGTTGAATGTCCCTGGTAATCTTACCTTGGGTCTCACGGATCACGCTGATCAGGTCCCGATCCGCCACGTTCGCCTGAACAACGATCCGCCGCTGTAACCGCTCCCGGTTGATCATGAAGGGGCTGTCCACGATCTGAAGGTCAGCCACCATCCGCAGCGGAATTTTTCGCCCCTCGGGCGCATCGATCAAAAGGTTTCGCATCGAGGCGCGGTCTTTGCGGGACTCCTCGTCGAACCAGGCAAACAGGTCAAACGCTCGCTGCCCTTCAACGACGCGAGAGACCGTTGTCCCACCGAAGGCCACTTCAGTCGTCTCCAGGATGTCGCCCACGTCCAGGCCGAGACGGGAGGCTTCCTCCCGATCGACCGTGATGCGAACCCCTGGAACATTGATGAGGGGATCGATGAGCAGATCCGTCACCCCTTTGATGCCTCGCATGATCTGCTCGACTTGCTGCCCTTTCGCTCGGAGCACGGCCAGGTCGGGTCCGTAGAGCTTAATGGCGATCTGAGCCCGGATGCCGGAGAGGACCTCGTCCAGCCGGTGAGCGATAAACTGACCAAGCACCGTGGCCACGCCGGGGACCCTTTCCAGATGCTCGCGGATGGCGCGCAGAAGCAGTTCCGGATTGCGCGCGCCGTATCGAATCGCGATGTCGAATTCACTCACATTCGGCGGGAGCGCTTCCTCATCCAGTTCCGCCCGACCCGCCCGCTGAGAGACGGAGATGACCTCGGGGTGCTGCTTCAGAATCCGGACGATCCGCTCCCCCACGCGCATTGATTCCGCCAGCGACACCCCGGGCAGCATCGTCACCTGCAGGATGAAGTTCCCTTCGCGGAACTCGGGGAGGAAGGAGCGGCCGAGGAACGGGACCACGGCTACGCTCACGGCGATCAGGAGTACACAGGTGGCCATCACCCGCTTGGGGTGGTGCAGCGCCCGGCGCAGGAGCGCTTCATAGGCTCGCTTCATGCCCCTCACCGTCAGGCTCTCCTGTTCCGGTTGGGCTTCCCCACGGCGGATCAGGAGCATAGCGGCCAGGGCCGGGACTAACGTCACCGCCACCAGGAGGGAGGCGAGGATCGCGAAGGTATACGCGAGGCCGAGCGGGGTAAAGATCCGCCCCTCTACCCCCCCAAGTAGGAAGATCGGCATGAAGACGATCAGGACGATCCAGGTGGCATGGACCACGGCGTGCCGGATCTCCACGGACGCCTCGTAAATCACCTTCAATGGGGGATCGGGGCAAGTCTTCTCCTGATTGAGTCGAAGCCGACGAACGATATTCTCGACGTCCACGATGGCGTCGTCTACGACCTCGCCGATGGCGATGGCCAGCCCACCCAGGGTCATGGCGTTGATGCCGATCCCGAACGCCTTGAGTAGCAGTACGCCAGAGATCAATGAGATCGGCAGCGCTGTCAAGGTAATGAGAGATGCCCGGACATTGAAGAGAAAGAAGATGACAACGATACTGACGACCACCACCCCTTCCAGGATCGCCTGGCGCAGGTTGGCAATGGAGGACTCGATGAAGCTCGCCTGGCGGAAGACCCGGGTATTCAGTTCGACCCCAGACGGCAACGTCTTGCGGATCTCCTCCATCGCCGCTTCTACCTGGTACGTAACCGTTAAGGTATCCGCCCCAAAGAGCTTTGAGACTGTTCCGATCACGGCGGGCTTACCCTCCCACGTAGCATCTCCCCGCTTAAATTCCGGACCGAAGCGAACCGTCGCTACCTGATCCAACCGGATCGGTGTCCCGCCTCGCTCCGCTACCTTGGTCTGCTCAAGTTCCCGGAGCGACGAGATTCGACCGACCCCGGTGATCACGAACTCCTGGCCTGGCGTCACCAGAAAGCCTCCGGGAACACTGACGTTCGCTTTCCTGACGGCACCGAGGACCTCCTTGACGGTCAGACCGTATTGAAACAGCTTGTCCGAAGACAGCAGCACCTGGTACTGCTTCACCTCGCCGCCGATGGAGACCACTGAGGCCACACCAGGGATCGCCAGGAGGCGATTGCGGATGTCCCAGTCCGAGATCGTCCGAAGCTCCATCAGGGAGACGCTATCGCTTGTGAGCGCATATTTGACCAGCCAGCCCACGGCCGAGGTGATCGGGAGCATCATGGGACTCTTGGTTCCCGCTGGGAGCCGATCCTTCACCCCCTGGAGGCGTTCGCTTACGAGTTGACGGGCCGCATAGATATTCGTTCCCCACGCAAAGACCACGACGATACTTGACAGTCCGGCGGTCGATTTCGACCGGATCACCTCTACCCCTGGAGTCCCATTAACAGCCGATTCAATCGGGAAGGTGACGAGAAACTCGACGTCCTGTGGCGGTAGGCTGGGGGCCTCGGTCTGAATGACGACCTGTGGTGGGGCAAACTCCGGGAAGACGTCAAGTGTAATCCGACGCAACGTGAACAGACCGACAATCAGCAGGACCACGAAGGCGACCACCACGAGGACGCGATTTCTCAGTGACCGTTCAATGATCCAGGCAAACATCATCCCTCCAAAGCAGGGTATAGGGTTCAGGGGGTAGGGTAAAGTAGGGCAAAACCGTGTAACAGCCACCCCCGACCCCAGACACCCTCCACCCTGTCTTTTGCCTCTTTCGCATCAATGTGTGTGGCCACCCAGTGCCGGTCCCCCACCCTTTGCGGTAAGCCACTTCGCATAGAGCTGGCGGCTGCCGTCGGTGACAACCCGATCGCCCGCAGAAAGACCTCGCATGACCTCGGCGAAGCGATCATTTCGGGTTCCGAGCCCCAGCTCAGCTCGAACGAACATGCCGTCTCGTTCGACAAATGCGAACTCCGATCCCTCGGCATTGATAAGGGCCTCAATTGGGATCGTAAGGCTCCTGCGTTGCTCTCCCACGATCACATGGACTTGAGTAAAGAGATCCTGTTTCAGCAGCCCGCTGGGATTTCCGACCTCTGCCCACACCGGAATAGTCCGCTTCGTCGGGTTGACCGTCGGGCTGATGAAACTGATTCTCCCTTCGAACACCTCACGGGGATATGCGGAGACGACGACTCGGACCCGTTGTCCAAGTCTGAGCAGGGGCAGGGTGTCCTCAAAGGCCTCTCCCTCGACAATCATGACAGCGCTATCGATAATCTTCATCAAGGCAACGTTGGGCTCAATCGCCTGGCCGATCACGACGTTGCGCTCGACGATCGTCCCCCTGATGGGGGCCGGTAGGTGCAGTGTGGCGACTGTCTGCTCCTCGCGAATCCGTGCGATTGCCTGCTGGGGCAGACCGAGAAAGTTCAGTTGGCGGGCGAGGCTCTCGATCTCGTTCAGGATCTCACGGTGCCGGTTTTCGAGGGCCAGCAGTTCCTTTCGAGCGACAATCTCCCGTTCAACGAGCAACCGAACCCGCTCCAGATCAACCTTTGTCAGCGCTAGCTTGTTCTCCGCCTGAATCAGGCTCAGCTCCAACCGTTCCAGTTCGACGCTCTTGATGTCTAACAGGTCATCGCCCCGCTTAACCCAGGCGCCAAGCGACGCATGAATACTAAGCACGATCCCGGGCACACGGCTGGTCACCTGCGCCACTCGATCTGGATGCGGCTTGACAATCCCATTCAGCCTGCGGACATCCTCAACCGGACGAAGCTGGGCAACCTCGGTCTTGAGGCCGATGTTCTCGCGCTCTTCCGGAGTCAATCGAACACCGATTGACTCCTCGCCCGGGCCGACCGTCTCCCTGCGCTCGCCGTCGTGTGGCGCCTGGTCATGCCGATGTTCTTCCGGACCAGGAGGATGTGCGGCTTGACCCGTCTGGCGCGGCGCGGGTGCAGTCTCTGGCTTGCCGCATCCGCCTGCCGCGACAGCAATCGCCAGCAATAGCATGCCAAGGAATCGTTTCAACTCTCGCCTCTCTCTTCTGTCCAACCAAGATATCGGTCAATTGGAGCTGTCTAACTAGAGACCCCTTGCTTTCAATAAGATGAAAAGAATGGAAAGTGGATCCCCTTGCCAGGTGGATCATATGGGCAGAAAGCAGAATCTGTGCGGTCGGGGGATCCCTGCAATGCGAGAATGTGGACGGAGCAATTAAATCTGGTAGACCACGTACAGCATGCGCAGCGCTTTCGAGGTGGATCGGGAGGCGGGGAGTAGGAGGTCGGTCAGCTCATGTCGTCTTACAGCCGAGAACCGTTCGCGTGGAATGGCCCGCAGAGGCTCGATTCGGAGGCTGATGCCGGCCTTTGTGTCGGCACCCGCCACTTGGCTGTTCGAGGCTGCGTAGAGATGGGAATCATCGCAGAGGGCGGGAGGAGATGAACCATGATCGAGGTCGGACGAGGGATCGCGCTGGTAAGCAGCGGCACTGGCCTGGTGGAAAAGGCAAAACGGATAAACCCACAACAGGCAGATAACCGTGATGAGAGCTATGGTCGGAACTATCGATCCAGATCCCCGTCCCATTGAGTTATCCTTTTCGCGATCGAGGATAACTTTATGCTATCACGACCCATGTGTGCTTTCAATCCAGAAAGCTCACAGCCGTGCTGGACTCTGGCCGACTCAGCCCTCGGGCAGAAAGATCGCTACTTACATCGTTGATGATACCTTCACGAACCGATTGCCATGGCCGACCAGGCCGCGGGGTTGAATGACGACCTTCTGCTCCGGATCGCTTACGACGCGGCCGATCTGCAAGGCCTCCCGGCCATGTTGCGTGACGATCTTCAGAAAGGATTCTGCATCCGCTTCAGCGATCACGACACAGAACCCGATCCCCATGTTGAAGACCTGGAACATCTCATGATCGGGGATATCCCCCGATTTCTGAATCAGAGAAAATATAGGAGGGATCGGGGGGAGCCGATCAATGACATACCCGACCGCGTGAGACTTTGCGTCCAATCGTAACAGGTTCAGCAGGCCGTCGCTGGTGATGTGAGCGAGCCCTGTAATGGCCAACGATCGTTCGAGTGCCTCCACCACCTCCGGCACGTAGATGACGGTTGGCTCCAGCAACTCTTCTCCCAGCGTTCGCCCAAGCTCTTCGAACTTGGTGTCCACGGTGTATCCGCTCTGCGTAAACAAGACTTGCCTGGCCAGCGTCAGACCATTACTGTGAATCCCGCTGCTTCGGATTCCGATGATGGCGTCACCGGGAGTCACGGATCTGCCAACAATGACCTTGTCGAGCGAGACATGGCCGACACACATCCCGACCAGATCGCATCCCCACCCCTCTCGCTCAGACGCGAGCATCTCCCTGACCTGGGCGATCTCCCCGCCACAGATGGCGACTCGCGCGCGACGCGCCCCTTCCTTCAACCCTTGCATGAGCTGGTCGATGAGGTCAGGGTTCGCTTGCTGTACCGCAATATAATCCAGAAACGCAATCGGGCGCGCCCCCACGCAGAGCACATCGTTTACATTCATGGCCACGCAGTCTATCCCGACCGTATCGAGCTTCTGCATCATCTGCGCGACCATGAGCTTTGTGCCCACCCCGTCGGTCGAGAGGGCCAGACCCGTTCCGTGACCGAGGTCGATGACATTCGCAAAAAAGCCGATCGGCAGGACCGGCTTCCCAACCCCTCGCACAAAGGCAAACGTTTCGCTCACCGTTTCGATTACCCGGGACAGCACCTGCTCTTCCCGCTCGACATCGACGCCGGCGCCAAGATAGCTCGCTACGCCCTTTGGGTGTTTCTGCATTGTTAGCCTCTTTCTCGCTTTGCCGCACCAGCCTTCGAATACGTCAGAA
This sequence comes from Candidatus Methylomirabilis sp., assembly GCA_002634395.1. Lineage (GTDB taxonomy): Bacteria > Methylomirabilota > Methylomirabilia > Methylomirabilales > Methylomirabilaceae > Methylomirabilis > Methylomirabilis tolerans. Next base: position 56,036 of record NSJM01000004.1, on the reverse strand, counting down.
AGTCAGGCGGCGTCACCACGAACCGATCAGTCGTGTGCCAACAGTAAGAGATTCGCCGAGGTGCGTCAAGCAGTATCGTAGGGTATCAAGGTAAAGGCCACGGCTGCAGGGAGAGGGCTTGTCCATTGAGGCGGCAAAGATGAATTCATCGCTTAGCATGAATCAGGCGAGTCAGCCTGCGGTCAGTGTTCCGCTGGACCAGCCGGACAATCCGACGCCGTAAGGAGCGGGTAACGCAGAAGAGCCAGTGACGGGGGTCATCGGCTCTTTGCTTTGTCACAGGCCGTTCGCAGAATAACGCGAGCCCGCGGTTGGGGGCAGTTTTACTCCCACGCTGGCGTTGCTACCCCCTGTGCATCGCGCCAGTAGGGCGCCCAAACGAGCGAGACCAGTTGTACTGAGATGTGTGTTTTCTTGGGCCTGATTGTGATTGTGCCCAGCGGCTCGGTTACCGGATCGACGGCCGCCCTGAGTTCGGCCGTCGCCGTTTCAAATTCGGCGTTAAGATCGGCGAGTTGCTGCTGAAGCGCCTCGACCGATTCCTGTGCCCGGCCCACGTCCTGACGTTCCTTCATGGAGCGACTGACACCGCGAGCGGCCGTAGTCGCCCGGCCCAGCGTAGAGGCACTGAGTGTCTTGCGCCCTATGACCGCGCTCAGCAGCGTGGCGCCGAACGAGAGCGCCGTCTGCACCTGCTGCTGTTTGGCCTGCTCGGCCTCGCGCTCGACGGCCTGCTGCGCCTTGCGGATGCGTTCCTGCAGCGCGGCAATCTTGGGGGCGTACTTCTGACGCAGTCTTTCCACGAGGTCGTCGCGGTACTCGTGAGCCGCCAGTTGCAGGCGCGCGCGAAAATCACGTTCGGCCTCGTTGGGATGCGAGACACTCTTCGTGCTCGGACTGCACAGCAGATCGAGTTGCAGTGTCCCGTACAACCAGGTGACGAGGTCTTTGTTCCAGCCGGCAAAGCTCTTCGCCTTCGCGGCCGCCGCCGGCAGGTCGGCGTATAGCGCCGGCTCCACGGGTGATTGCTCCAGGTCGGATGCCGTAAAATCGACCGCCTGCGCATTGTCCCAACTGACCGGAACGGCTTCGTCGGTCACGGGCGTAATGAAGTGCACGTTCTCGGCAATCTCCACGTTGGCTTTGGCGTCTACAAAGTTGACTGTGGCGGCGCCGAAGATCGCCGGCCGATACAACAACTCACTCCCGGTGGGTAGACCGCCCCGCGTCGGGATGAAGAACTGCGAGACGTCTGGCGGCGTCGCGGGTCGACGGCCCACAGCCGCAAGCGGGACCGCCGGGATCGCGGCACAGGCAGACGACGGCGTTACGGCTTCCCTGGCTCTGGCGGCTTTGATCGGATCCATTAGCGTCTTGATCTGGTTGCGCGTAAGCGGCCCGCACAGGTACGACAGCGCCCAGCGCGTCTGGAATACGACCGGTGCATCTTCGTGCGTGTTGTGCATCAGGAAAATGCGGCTGCCGAGGCCGGCCAGCATCTGCTCCATGGTCTGGCGGTTGAACGCGCCGCCGCCCGCCGCCGCGCCCTCCAGCCCATCCAACACGCGCGCCTTGTCGCGCTCCGTCTGCAGACGGCCGATGAACCACGTGCCCGTATTGGACAATCCCTTGTAGTCGAGGTCAACCGGATTCTGGGTGGCGAGCACCACGCCGAGTCCGAAGGCGCGGGCCTGTTTGAGCAGCGTGAGCAGCGGCTTCTTCGACGGCGGGTTCGCCACCGGCGGGAGATAGCCGAAGATTTCGTCCATGTAGAGGATTGCGCGCAGGCTGGTCGTGCCCGACTGAGCGCGCACCCAGCCCAACACCTGATTGAGCAGCAGCGACACGAAGAACATGCGCTCGGCGTCATTGAGATGGGCAATCGAGAAGACGGCCAACTGCGGCTTGCCGGCAGGCGAACGCAGTCTTTGACCGATGTCCAGCGCGTCGCCTTCCATCCACACGCTAAAGCCGGGAGCGGCCAGCATGTTGTTGAGCGCCATTACCAGGCCGAAGCGGTCTTTGGTGGGGTAGAACGATTCGAGATCGAGCACGCCGATCCTGGAGACGGGCGGCGACTGAACGTACTGAATGATCGCCGCGAGATCGAGATCCTTCGCCTGCTGCCAGGCCCAATTGAGAATGGTGGACAGGAGGATGTGTTCACGACTCTGGATGGGATCGGCGTCAATACCCACCAGCCCCAGTAGGCTGGTCACCGTCGCGCTGATCCGGTCGCCCAGCATTTCGGTGTCTTCCAACAGCGAGGGGGCGGGCGCGGCAAACGATTTCAGGATCGAGATCGGCAAACCGGCGTTGCTGCCCGGCGTGTAGACCACGACATCGGCCGCGTCGCGTAGCCGTTGAATCCGATCGGGGCTTTGCCCCCACTCGTTCAACCCTTTCCTCCATAACGCGGCCTGCTGGACGGCGTAGTCGGAGACCGTGAGGCCCTTCTTCAGAGCGTCGTCTTCGTTGATCCACGGCGCCAAATCCTCACCCTGCAGATTTGGAAAAGTCAACAGCAGGTTGGTGAGATCACCTTTTGGGTCGATGATGATAGCCGGGATGCCGTCGATGGCGGCCTCTTCCAGAAGCGCGAGACACAGGCCGGTCTTGCCGCTGCCGGTCATCCCGACGCAGACCGCATGGGTCACCAGATCTTTTGAATCGTACAGCACCAGATCATCTGTCCTCTTTCTGGTGCTCATATCGAACGACCTGCCCAGGTAGAATGTCCCAAGTCTTTCGTAGTCTTGCATGGCAACAATCTTCCTTATGCTATTGTGGCCGCACACGGACATGCGTGATACTCGCCGGCAGGCCGCGTTTGCCGCTTCTGTCGCTCGATCAATTCGAGCGCCGCCTCATGTTGCCCCCGGCTTGAATGCTCTCGCCTGGTTCCGCCGCGTACTGCTTCATGGTCTAATCGATAGCGGTGGTTCGCATCGCCTCAGCCGGATTTACGGTCCCGTAGTCTGGCGGCGCCGCCAAGATCGATCGATCGTAAACTAACAGTAAGAGATTCGTCGGGGGGCGTCAAGCGGTATCGTGGGTTATCAGGGTGGATGGCTACGGCCACGGCGGGAGGATTTGTCGGTTCACCCATTAAGACAGCGGGGAATGCATTCATTGTCCGGCATGAATCAGATGGGTTAGCTTGCGCCTGGGGGTGCGAAGGAGTATGATGACTCGACATGAACCTGAAATGGCACCCCTCTTAGTCGAAGAAGGGAACGATGATGCGCTACTTCAAAGTGATCGTGGAGAAACATCCGGAGGGCTACGTCGCCTATCCCATGGGGCTCAAAGGGGTAGTGGTCGGCGAAGGCGAGACCTACGAGGATGCCTTGGCAGATGTACAATCTGCCATCCGCTTTCACATCCAGACCTTTGGACCGGAGGCACTGGCAGCCGAGTCCCCCATCATGGACGCCTTCATTGCGGAAGCGACGGTTCCCGTCTGATGGCCACGTTTCCGGCTGATGGCCCGAAAGCCAGGGCCGTCAAAACCCTGGAGCAGCTTGGCTTCCGGCTTGTCCGAGAGGGGTCCCATCTGACGATGGTACGTGAGAACCCGGATGGGACGCAAATATCCCTCACTATACCTAATCACTCCGATATCAGAGGCTCGACGCTCCGCACCATCTGCATTCAAGTGGGTATCACCAGAGACGAATTCCTCAAAGTCTACGAAGAGATGTGAGTGTGGGCCGGTGTGGGCTTAGCCGAGCGGAGAGCTGATCACGCAATACTGCAATACTCCTGAGCGCGTCTGCCCATTCTCTCGGATTAGGTATTCTCATCTTCCTTGTTACTGCCTTACCCTTACCCTCCCTTGCAGAACAAGCTGTCTCGAAGCGCGCCGACGGTTCCTGTTCCAGACCCAACGAAATCCTCTTGGGGACCCTGCAATCTATAATCGCCCAGTCAGGTGAGGCAGCAGGGATGAATTCATCGCTTGGCGTGAATCAGACGGGTCAGCTTGCGGTCAACGCGAAGGCGGCTGGCAACGTCTTGAAGCCGTTGGACCAAGGTGGGCTGCCCGCGAATGGTCTGAAAGAGGTTCGACGCATCCGCGTCGCCTTTGGCCCCGCCGGCTTTCAGCTTCATCGCTATCAAGTCCACGACGTCGATGACTGGCAAGGCCGTTCGGCCAATCTGGATCAAGGGGGCCCGCTGCAGCATCTCTACCTGCCAGCCATACCGAGGTTCGATCCAATTGATGTGCAGGCCCCCCGGATAGGCTACGCGGAGTGACCGAGCGATCATGCCTTCGGTGATGGGAAAGTAGTCTGATTCGGGATAGGCCTCCCGCAGCGCTCGGAAGAACCGATCCAGCCCGGTCCGATCCGGATGCCAGATAAGGAAGTCGACGTCATTGGTTGCCCTCGGTGTTCCCCAAACCGAGACTGCCATGCCCCCGATGAGACAGAGCTGGACCCCATGCTGGGCGGCTTCCTTTTGCGCCTTTCGCAGGGCGGCCAGGAATTCGCGGTACCTCATGGGCGCCTGTCAACCTTCAGGCGCGTGAAGGCCTGCCCGAGGTCGAGCGCCTGCTTCATGCGCTGGCCGGCCCCGCGCTCGCGCGCAGCGAGGAGTGCCGCGCCCTCTCCCAGCAATTTTCGGTACCGTGCTACGGACAGGACAATGGCGACAGGTTGACCATGCCGCTCCAGCGCAATCACGGCGTCGGTGGTCTCAGTCTGGTTGATGATCTGCTTGAGGCGCTTGCGTGCCTCACCGACTCCAAATGCCCGCATATCGATGGCTCATAGTGTGTACATATTCATTACCACACTCGTTGGCTGGGTGTCAAATCCGTAACCTCCACATGGCTAAATGGTGGCCTCGGTGTAGGGAAAGGGCACAAATTCAGGCGCAATCGAGGCAATCAGGAGATAGTGGATGAGGATGCGCTGATGAAATAGATGGTGGGCAGGGGCGGAATCGAACCGCCGACACCAGGATTTTCAGTCCTGTGCTCTACCGACTGAGCTACCTGCCCAAAACCGGAATGTGGATGAGCCGTTCACGGAACGGCCCGATCTTTGTAGCACCGCGAAGCTCTTTTGTCAAGCAGTGGAGTTGCCGTTTGTTGTCAAACCGCGCCGTTGCAACAGCATCAGAGGCCCAAGTCCGTTGTGTGCGGCATCGGGCCTGTGTAGTCATAAAAACCCCGGCCTGACTTCCGCCCATGATAACCGGCAATGACCATCTTTTTCAGAAGCGGAGGCGGCGCGTACCGCTGTTCTCGAAACTCTTCGAACATGATGTTCGCGATGGCGTAGGTCGTGTCAAGGCCGACAAAATCGGCCAGCTCCAAGGGACCCATCGGATGGTTGCAGCCAAGTCGCATTGCCTTGTCGATATCCGCTGCAGACGCGACACCCGCCTCTAACGCGCGAATACCATCCAACAGGTACGGCACCAGCAGGCGGTTCACGATGAAACCGCACTGATCTTTTGCCGTAACCGGCTCCTTTCCCAGCGACACGGCAAAATCGGAGACGATCCGAAAGGTCTCCGCGCTGGTACGAATACTCCGGACCACCTCTACCAGCTTCATTAGTGGAACGGGATTGAAAAAATGCAGGCCGGCGAACCGGTCGGCTCGCTCCGTCACAGAAGCCAGCGCTACGATGCTGATGGATGAGGTGTTGCTGACAAAGATGGTGCTCGGCGGGCAGAGGCGATCCAGAATCCGGAAGAGATCCTGCTTCAACAGCAAATCCTCGGTGATCGCCTCGATGATCAGATCGGCCCCTCTCAACTCTTCCAGGGCGAGGGTCCACCTGATCCGCCCAAGGAGCGCCGCCTTGTCCTCGACGGTCAACCGTCCCTTTTCAACCGCCCGTTGCAGCCTCCTGTCGATCGCCTGCCTCGCCGTATCCAGCAAGCGCTGCTCCGCCTCCCTGACGACGACGGTGTAGCCTGCCTGCGCGACGACCTGCGCGATACCGGACCCCATGATACCGGCACCGATGACTCCAACAGTCTTAATGCTAGCCATAGACACTCCCATCGCTTACGACGGCGTCCCCACCTTCCGACGACGCCATTCGGCAAGTCTTCGGCCGATCTCGGCTTCGAGTCCGCGGTCAGTAGGATGATAATAGATCCGGTCTTTCAACTTGTCAGGCAGGTAATCCTGGCCAGCGAAGGCCCCAGGCAGATTATGCGGGTACTGGTAGCCGGCGCCGTATTCCAACTCTTTCATCAAGGCGGTTGGAGCATTTCGCAGGTGTAGCGGCACCCCTTCGAGCGGCGCCTGCTCCACATCCCGTTGCGCCTCACCAAAGGCCCGGTAGATGGCATTCGATTTAGGCGCGGTGGCAAGGTACACCACGGCCTGCGCAAGCGCCAATTCACCCTCTGGAGAGCCGAGGAAATGGTAGGCGTCCTTGGCCGCCAGCGCCACCTGCAAGGCCTGTGGATCGGCATTTCCGACATCTTCCGACGCGAACCGGACCACGCGCCTGGCAATGTACATCGGATCTTCGCCCGATGCCAGCATTCTGGCAAGCCAATAGAGAGAGGCATCAGGGTCGCTTCCCCGCAGGCTCTTGTGCAGGGCCGAGATCAGGTTGTAATGCTCTTCTCCGGTCTTGTCGTACAGCAGCATCCGTCTGCCTGATGCCTCCTGGGCTATCTGTGCGGTCAACCGTCTGCTCCCGTCAGGCTGCTCCTTGACCATCTGCGCCGCCAGCTCCAAGGTGTTCAGCGATACGCGGGCATCTCCCGAACCGAGCCCAGCGATAATGCGTAGCGCCTCGTCATCGGCCTCAATCCGAAGGCGACCGAGCCCCCGCTCCTGATCGTCGAGCGCGCGCCGAAGGATGAGCATCAACGCGTCCTCCGTCAGCGGGCGAAGCGTCACGACCTTCGCCCGGGACAAGAGGGGGGCGATCACCTCGAACGAGGGGTTCTCGGTGGTGGCCCCGATCAGCACGATCGTTCCCCCTTCGACATGAGGCAGAAAGGCATCCTGCTGGGCTTTGTTGAAACGGTGAATCTCGTCGATGAACAGGAGTGTCCGTCTGCCATAGGCGCGCTCCTGCTGGGCCCGAACGATCACCTCTTTAATCTCCTTGATCCCGGAGGTGACGGCCGAGAATGGCTGAAAGGTCGCCTTGCACCGTTCCGCCAACAGAAAGGCGAGGGTCGTCTTGCCTGAGCCCGGCGGGCCCCACAGAATCAGCGACGGCAGCTCTCCTGCCTCCATGGCCCTCCGGAGGAGCTTCCCTTCTCCAAGCAGGTGCTCCTGTCCGACGAATTCCTGGAGCGTCCTTGGGCGCATTCGTTCCGCAAGCGGCGCTGGAACCTTTTGGGATGGGGTGGGTAATCGGTCAAATAGATCTGCTGTCATCGTACGCCACCGCCTTGAGGTCATCCAGGATCCGGCGGGTCGCCTTGACCGGATCGGCTGCTGCCGTAATCGGCCGGCCGATCACCAGGTAGTCCGCGCCCGCAACAGCCGCCTCTTGTGGAGTCATGACCCGGCGCTGGTCATCGGCTGCAGCCCATGCCGGGCGGATGCCTGGGATGACAAGCCGCATCGACGGTCCCAACGCTGCCCGCAGCACGCCGATTTCGTGCGGCGACGCCACGACGCCATCCAGTCCGGCCTCGGCTGCAAGCGAGGCTAAACGAACGACCTGCGTCGTCAGATCGGGTGTGCCGCCGACGATCTCTCCAAGGCCGTGCGAGTCGAGGCTGGTGAGCACTGTTACCGCCAGCAGCCGCATGGGCGCGCCGCTTGCAGCGACGGCTGCCGTTGCCGCCTGCAGCATCGATCGTCCGCCGGAGGCGTGAAGCGTGCACATCACCGCCCTGAGCCTTACGGCCTCGCGGACCGCTGCAGCCACGGTATTCGGGATATCGTGCAGCTTCAGATCCAGAAAGACGTCTCCACCCCGCTGCCTGACCGCCTCCACCGCCCGCGGACCCTCAGCCGTGAAGAGCTGGAGACCTACCTTGAACAGTGTCACTATAGGATACAGTTGCTCTACGATCACGGCGGCTGAAGCCAGGTCTCCCACATCCAGGGCTACAATCAGTTCGGGTGTTTTGTGCATGTCCTCGCTCTTTCTACACCGGTAGGCGCATTAGATCCTTAGCAGGATAGCGTCACGATACCATGAAGTCTGGGCATTGACAAGGCAGGGTAGGGTGGAGTAAGGGTTAGATGAACGGGGTATGGAGGCTTACGAAATGGAGTACTGGGCGTTCGTGACGGCCAAAGGGTGGCCTGCCTACCGAAGCCCCCGCCTGCGCGCAGTGCGCGGGCAGGTCGGCGCAGGCAGGCGAGTCTGCTGTGGCGTTATCCTCGGGTTGCTGGTGCTCATGTCGCCCGATCCGAGCCGGGCCGACCTCTGGACCGACACAAAGAGCCAGGAGTTAATGGTGACCGGGACCGATCACCTTCTTAATCTCGACTACGACCTGGCCGAGCAGGCATTCGCCGGTCTTGGCGACGTTGATAAGACAGGGCTACTTGCGCCGTTTTACCAAGCCTTCGTGACGCTCATGCGTCTGCAGGATCGGGAGCCAACCCGCCAGGAGACAGATGATTTGTTGGCCGCGATGCGAGCGCTCATCGCCAGGGCTGAGGCGCGCCTCACACAGGTCCCTGAAGAGCCTGATCTCCTGCTTTTCCTGGGGATGGCCTGGGGCTCCAAGGCGATGATCGACGGCATCCAGGGCAACTATTTTTCAGCCTATCAGGCGATCAAGAGGACAAGATCATATCTCGACGCCTGCCTTTTGCACCAACCGATCCGGTACGATGCCTACTACGGTTTGGGGCTATACGACTCTATGCTTTCCAGGATCGCATGGTACTATCGGCCCTTCGTACACCTGGCGCTTCCACCTGGTGATCGTGAGCGAGGTCTGCGAGAGCTGACAATGGCGAGCGAGCGGGGCGTCGCGACTCGGACGCTGGCCAAGTTCGGCCTTCTCCAGACCTATACTGGCATCGAGAAAGACTTCGAAAAAGCCTTGCCGCTCGCTGATGAATTGCTCAGCCGATTCCCAAACAACCCGGAGCTTTACTTTCAGGCGGCGCTGGTCTATTCCGAGCTGGGACGATTCCCTGAGGCGCTGGAGGTCGGCCGTCGCATCAGCGCGAATCTGGAGCTAGGCCGATACCATTTTACGCGGGAGATGCTGCCGCGATACTTCCAACTTATGGGGAAGATCTACATGGATCGCGGCGACTATCCCACAGCCTTGAGCTTCTTTAGGAAGACGATCGAACAACCGACGCCGCGGTATGCCTGGGTGACGGCGTGGGCCTGGACTCGAACCGGCATGATCCATGACTTGCTAGAGAAGCGAATGGAGGCGGAGCGGAGCTACCGGATGGCGTTGGCAATCAAGACCGACAGCATCGCGAAAGACGCGGCAAGGCGATATCTTCATGAACCCTACCGCAAGGAGACGGCACGACGCACCTTGCCAGCCACCAGAACAGAGGAGAATACAAGTTCGCCCTAGCGTAGCGCCTCTAACGCTTCGTTACATTCACCGTTCACCCTGATCCTGCCGAAGGGTGCAGCATTGTAGCAAGTTCCGCTCATGGTTCGACCGGCTCACCACGAACAGAATATAGAGGGGGACCTTCAGCGGTCACCTACTACTTACCATTCCCTTGACTTAGCTTCGTGAGCTGCTCCTGGGTCAGTATCTGCCGCAGCGCCTTGTAAAACTTTGTTTCCGTCTTTAGGGCTTCTTTGTCTGCCACGGCCCAGTCGTCGGCGATCTTGTCAATCTCTCGATCAGAGGCCTTCTTGTCAACAACAAGGGCCATCAGCTTCTGTCGGATCCCCATCACCTTCTGTTGAGTCGCGCTCAGCGACGTCATCCGCTCGTTCTTGGCCGTATCAAGCTTCGTCCGCTGATCGGCTGAAAGTCCCAGCTTCTGGAAGGGATCGGTTTCCTTTGCCGGTCCCTGTTGAGCTGCAGCCATGTTTCCGCCGATCAACATCGTTGTCATCAGCAGTCCAATTCCCACTCTCTTCCATGCGTGCATTCGGTTCTCCCCTTTCTATGAGGTAGGATGACCCATCACCAAGCAACAACACCGTGCAGTGCAATACGACTACTGCTTGCCTTTCTTCTCGGCAGCGTGCCGATAGAGCTGCCCGTATTCTCTGGCAGAACGATCCCAGGTAAAGTCAGCGGCCATAGCATTGGTGATCAGCCGATGCCACAAGGCCTTCTCGTGATATAACACCAACGCCTGCCGGATGGCCTGGAGAAAGGCGTCCGCAGTCGAATCCTCGAATCTGAATCCGTTTCCCTGCCCCGTTACGGGATCGAATTGGGCAATGGTGTCGTCCAGCCCGCCAGTAGCGCGGACGACCGGAATCGCTCCGTAGACCAGGCTGTACATCTGGTTCAGGCCGCATGGCTCGTACCGCGATGGCATCAGGAAAAGGTCCGCGCCCGCTTCGATCTGATGCGATAGCGGAACGTCGAAGCCGATCCGGACAGCCAGCTTGGACGGGTACTTGGCCGCTGCCTCGTGAAAGGTCGCTTCGAGTTCCTTCCCGCCGCTTCCCAGCAGGACGAGTTGCACGTTCAGCGTCATCAACGTCTCCAGAATATCGCGCAGCAGGTCGAGCCCCTTCTGTTCGACCAGCCTGGAGATTACGGCCAGCAGCGGTACAGTCGCCTTGACCGGAAGCTTGAATCGCTCCTGCAGATCCGTCTTGCACCGGGCCTTGCCCGAAAGATCGTCGATCGTGTAGTGCGCGACGATGTGAGGATCGTCGGCCGGGTTCCATTCCTCCGGATCGATCCCATTTAATACGCCGAACAGATCGCCCTTCCGCTCTCTGAGGATGCCGTCCAGACCGACCCCTTGGTCCATAGTCTGGATCTCCTGGCTGTAGCGGCGGCTCACCGTAGTCAGAAGGTCAGCGAAGAGCAGTCCGCCTTTCAGTAGATTGCCCTTCCCGTAGAACTCAAGTCCAGCCGGCGTAAACAACTCTCGAGGCAGCATCAGTTTCGGCAACACCTCGGATGGGAAGAGGCCCTGATAGCCCAGATTATGGATGGTGAAAACCGTTGCAGTCTTCTGAAAAAATGGGTCGTTGTAAAGGGTAGTCTTCAGGTAGACAGGGAGCAGCGCCGTCTGCCAGTCGTGAGCATGCAGAACCTCCGGCTGAAAATCGACCTGTCGGCATACCTCCAGAGCCGCCCGGCAGAATAGAGCGAAGCGCTCCGCATTGTCAGGGTAATCCTCTGCGGATGCGGTCTGATAGAGGCCGTCGCGATCAAACGAGGGATCGTGGCGAACAAAGTAGACCGGGACCTCGCTGGAGAGGTTTCCCTCCAGCACGTCCACTGCTTGCGGGCTGGAGGCTGCCGGAACACTCAACCCGCTTGTGACGATTCGGAGTTGGTGTCGCTGCGCATCCACAGTGCGGTAGAGCGGCATGATAAGTCGGACATCGTGTCCAAGCCGACCGAGCGCCTTTGGCAAGGCGCCGATCACGTCACCTAGTCCGCCCGTATGGGCGAACGGCGCAGCCTCGGAAGCCGCAAATAGAATTTTCACCTGGGAGAACCTGCCCTCTGTGTGGTATGCGGTGGTGAGTAGTGGCGGGGCCGACGGGACTCGAACCCGCGACCTCCGGCGTGACAGGCCGGCGTTCTAACCGACTGAACTACGACCCCGCAAAAAACGGTGATGAGTGGAGAGTGACGAGCGCCCGAGAAAAGCATCCTCTGAACGCGCATCATCAAGAACCAATCGCTGCAATTTCCGCCTTACCGAAATCGGTGGTGGGCGAAGAAGGTGTCGAACCTCCGACCCCCTGCTTGTAAGGCAGGTGCTCTCCCGCTGAGCTATTCGCCCGACTGCGGCATGACCCGCCTCATCATTCGCGGAAGAAACCGGCACTCAGTATAGCTTATAGAGACCGAGTGTCAAGCCGAAATGCTGCCAAAAGCGGCATAAGGTCATCCAGACTCCCCTCATGGGTAGATCGAGGAGACATTGAGCCGTCTGAAGTGACTTCTGCGTGCGCTAACGGAACCGCCCTCCGAGCTGGGAACCCGGAGGGCGGTTCGGATATCTGCGTTGGTGGAGGCGGCGGGAATCGAACCCGCGTCCGAGAACATGTCGGAGAGTGCATCTACGTGCGTAGCCTGCGTACGTTACGTCTATTCGCCCCTCTTGGCCCCCGCAGGCGGGGTCCCGGAGCGGCTAGCCCTGATGATCTTACTCGCCTCCCCAGAGCAAAAGAGGCAAGCCAGCCCGTCTAGACGGCGCCCAGATCCCGCCCGACGAACGAGACGGGGTGGACGTGGCCACTCTTAGGCGGCCAGTGCCAATTCGTGGTTGGCAGTTGCTTGTGTTCCCACCTTTTTACGAGGTGATGGGGCCTCGGCACGCAGCCCTCACTCCCTTGTCCCCGTCGAAACCAGAGCGCCCCCACAATAAAGCCATTGCTACGCCCGGTCGGACTGAGAGATATACGGCTACTTTTACTGTAAGCTGCTTGACTGAAAAAGTCAACCACATCCCAAAATAGAGTAGCGCTCCATGAGACGTTGCCGTACCACGGCGTACGAAAATGGTATCTAAGAAACTGTCGGCTTTGAGCGATCAGCTCTTCGGATGCGACCCCCTTTGTCCGAAGCTGATGGCTGATTGCTGTTCAAGGGAATTGTTAGAAATGTTCACGTCAGACCAGGCAAATCGCGGAGGGCGCGGTGGGCGAGGGCCTGTCGTCTTTCCTGCTTTGCCCGGATTGGTTCATCAAGCGGAGGGAGCAGGCCAAAATTCACATTCATCGGCTGGAAGCCGCGGGGATTCGCATGGCAGATGTGATGGATGAGGGATCCAAGGGCGGTGGTCGTGGGCAGCATAACCGGGGCCTCTCCTCGCAGGAGCTTGACCGCATTGATACCGGCCAAGAGTCCGGTTCCGGCTGATTCCAGGTATCCCTCTACGCCGGTGAGTTGCCCAGCAAGCAAGATCCCAGGATCCCCTTTCAATTGCATCGTTTCCCGGAGTAGCGCCGGCGCAGCGATGAAGGTATTGCGATGGATCGAGCCGTATCTGAGGAACTCGGCGTCGCTGAGGCCGGGAATCGTTCGAAAAATGCGACGCTGATCACCCCACTTCAGGCGGGTCTGAAATCCTACCATATTGTACATTGTTCCTTCCCGGTTCTCCAGCCGGAGCTGGACGACGGCGTAAGGCCGTCGTCCGGTCTGAGGATCGATCAGACCTACCGGTTTCATCGGTCCGAACCGCAAGGCGTCTTCGCCTCGAGCCGCCAACACCTCGATAGGGAGACACCGTTCGAAGTACCGCGCCTCTTCGAATGCATGGATCGGTGTCAGCTCCGCGGATCGAATCGTTTCCCAAAAACGTCGATAGGTCTCCTGCGTGAAAGGGCAGTTCAAATAATCGTCCCCTCCCTTGTTGTAGCGAGAGGCGGCAAAGGCTACAGCATGATCGATGGAATCTCCGGCGATGATCGGCGAGATGGCGTCATAGAAGTAGAGCAGATCGCGCGTATCGGCAGACGGGTCCGCTGATGCCAAATAGTCTACGAATCGATCGCGCAGCGCGCCGGCCATCCGGTCTGAGGTCAGTGGGCCGGTCGCGATAATTACCGGCTTCTCTTCCGGTATCGCCTTGACCTCGTCCCGAACAATAGTAATGCGCGGATGTTCGGTGAGCCGTGCGGTCACCTCGGCGGCAAAGGCATCACGGTCAACGGCCAGCGCCGATCCCGCTGGGATCGCGTGTGCCCTGGCAGCAAGCATGATCACCGACCCATAGGCGGTGAGTTCCTGCTTTAGCAGGCCGTGGCAATTCTCCGGCGAATCCGACTTTAGGGAGTTGCTGCACACCAGCTCGGCCAGCCGGTCGGTCTTGTGGGCGGGGGTGGGGCAGACCGGCCGCATCTCGTAGAGACGCACACGAGCGCCTCGCTCCGCCGCCTGCCAGGCGGCCTCGCTTCCGGCCAGACCACCACCAACCACGATGATCCCTGTCTGCGTGCTACGCACAGGCAGGTCGGTCACGCCTTTACCTGTGCTGTCGCATCGGCTTCCCGCGCGTAGGCGCACCCTTCAGCCGCACAACGGATCGAGACCCCTCCGCCCCTCAGCTTCTTCTCTACCAGGAAGGCGGCTCCGCACCGTGGGCAGGGTTCCTGGATCGGGCGATCCCAGATGGCAAAGGCGCACTTGGGATAGGCGGTGCACCCATAAAAGACCCGGCCCCGTTTCGTGCGTCGCTCCGAGAGGGGACTCCTGCATTGCGGACAGTCCACCCCGATCGAGATGGGTTTCACATGCTTGCAGGTGGGATAGGTTGAGCAAGAAAGAAAACGACCGAATCGTCCCTCCCGCAATACCATCTGGCTGCCGCACTTTTCGCAGACCTCGTCGGTCGGCTGGGGCGCAGGCCGCGCACCCCCGGCCTCCGCCTGCGAGAGCTTCCGGATCGTTTTACACTCAGGGTATCCCGAGCAACCCAGGAAGGGTCCGAACCGACCGCGCTTCATCACCATAGGTCGTCCGCAGTTTTCGCAGGGTGTCGCCTCGGTCTCTCCGGAAGTGCTGGCATCCTCCCCGGTCCCATTCTCTTCTTTGAGCTCCGGTGGCAACTCGCGAGTTCCCTTGCACTCCGGGTAATTGGTGCAGGCCAGAAAACGGCCGAATCGACCCCACCGGATCGCCATTCGACTCCCGCATCGCTCACAGATCTCATCGGTCTTTTCTTCCATCGCCTTGATGTTCCGCATCCCGACTGCAGCCTCTTTCACCCATTGAGCAAAGGGCTCATAAAAACGCTGCATCTCCTCACGCCAGTTCTTCTGCCCCTCTTCGATCTCATCCAGGGTGGTCTCCATCTTGGCCGTGAACTCGTAATCCATCACGCGAGGGAAGCTTTCTATCAACAGATCCACGACGATCCCGCCGAGCTCAGTAGGTCGGAATTTGCCCTGCGTTTTTACCACATAGTCGCGGTTCTGAATGACGTTCAGGATGGTCGCGTAGGTGCTGGGGCGACCGATTCCCAACTCTTCCAGCTCCTTCACCAGGGTCGCCTCGGTAAAACGGGGAGGCGGCTGCGTAAAGTGCTGGGCCGGAGTCACACCGAGTAACCGCAACTGTTCCCCAACCTCGA
The DNA here is from genome assembly GCA_002634395.1 of Candidatus Methylomirabilis sp. Classification (GTDB taxonomy): domain Bacteria; phylum Methylomirabilota; class Methylomirabilia; order Methylomirabilales; family Methylomirabilaceae; genus Methylomirabilis; species Methylomirabilis tolerans. The sequence continues at coordinate 40,870 of NSJM01000004.1, read as the reverse complement.
GAGGGGGGATCGCTAATTCGGCCTCTTCTTCGACGGTCGTCCCCTCAGCCGTTTCATCCTTCGCCTCCACCGGCTTGGTCTCCGACGCTTCATCTCTCCCTTCGATGTAGACCTGCATGAAGCCGGCGAATCGCTGGTGTCGGCCGCTGGCCCGAAGTGTAAATCTCCCGCCTTGGATTGTGGCAGTCGTGACGTCGTAGAGAGCCGGCAGCATCTGAGATGCTACGAATCGGCTCCAGATCAGGGTGTAGAGGGCAAGTTGATCCTTCGTCAGAAATTGCCGAAGTGATGCGGGATCATGATAGACCGAGGTCGGGCGAATCGCTTCATGAGCCTCCTGGGCGCCACGGCCGCTACGATAGGCCGGGGGTCGCTCCGGCACAAACGTCTGTCCGAATCGCTCGGCGATATAACGAGCCGCTTCGGTTTGGGCGTCTTGAGAGACGCGGACCGAGTCGGTCCGCATATAGGTGATGAGACCAACTGCGCCTTCCTGACCGATCTCAATCCCTTCGTACAGTTGCTGCGCGATCTGCATTGCCCGCCTGGCCGTAAAGCGAAGTTTTCTGACGGCTTCCTGTTGCAGCTTACTGGTTGTAAACGGTGGGACCGGGTTGCGACGCTTCTCCTTCTTGGTTAGGTCGGTGACCCGGAACTCCTGTCGAGATAGTTCCCCAACAACCTGGTCGGTCCGCTCCTGATTCGGCAGGTTCACCCGCTCGCCGTCGATCTTGTGCAGTCCCGCCATGAATGCCGGTGGTATTCGGCCTTCCAGGGCAACATCGACCGACCAGTACTCGGTCTTGACGAACACCTTGATCTCTCGCTCCCGATCCACGATGAGGCGTAGCGCGACCGACTGGACCCGTCCGGCGGACAGTCCACGCTTGACCTTGTCCCAGAGGAGCGGACTGATCTGGTAGCCGACCAGACGATCCAGAATCCGTCTGGCCTGCTGAGCATCAACCAGCTGCTGGTCTATCGTGGACGGATGGTTAAACGCCTCTCGCACCGCGCGCTTTGTAATCTCATTGAAGGTGACGCGATGGACCGGTTTTTTGGCAGCACCGAGTTCCTGCTGGAGGTGCCAGCAGATGGCTTCTCCCTCCCGGTCAGGATCAGCCGCGAGATAGATGGCGTCAGCGGTCTTGGCGGCCTTCTTGAGAGCCGCCATAACCTTCTCTCGCCCCGCGATGATCTCGTACTGCGGAGTGAAGTCGTGCTCGACGTCAACGCTCAGCGACTTGGCCGGCAGATCGCGGATATGGCCCATCGAGGCCATCACGACAAACGCCTTCCCGAGATATTTATCGATTGTCTTGGCCTTCGCAGGGGACTCCACAATCACTAATGACTTAGGCACGTTGTCTGTTTCCTTCCTCTAAAAATCAGGGTGTAGGGGGTCGGGTGTGGGGTGCAGGGTAAAGCTGAAAGCCCACCCCTGCGGTTTCCCGATACCCTAGACCCCTCCACCCTATACCCTGTTTTTTACCGGCCGAAGTCGCTTCGCAAAACTTTTTCCCGGCAGTTCCTCGATAATACCCTTGAGCAGCAATGATAACAACAGTGAGGCCATCTGCCCGGCAGGAAGCTGAGTCCGATCGATCAGGTCATCGATCTGCATGGGACCGGCCTCCAGGGCATCGACGATCAGGGTCTCTTCCTGTTCAAGGGCGCTCCGTTCTGGGGCAGGATCTCGCCCAATCCGCGCTCCCGACGCTACCTGCGGCTCAATCTCCTCCCAGATATCCTCCCAGCCTTCCGTCAGTTTCGCGCCGGCCTTGATAAGCTGGTGACATCCGAGACTGAATCGGGATGTGACTTGTCCGGGAACAGCGAACACTTCGCGTCCCTGCTCAAGCGCATAATTCGCCGTGATCAGCGCTCCGCTGTTAAGTCCGGCTTCAATCACCACGACGCCGCGCGCCAGGCCGCTGATGATCCGGTTACGCCGCGGAAAGTGACTTGGCTTGGGTGGCGTGAAGATGGGAAACTCGCTGACCAGGGCGCCCTGCGCGGCAATCTGGTCAGCGAGTTCTACGTGCTCGGGGGGATAGGTCACCCCTAGTCCGCATCCCAGCACTGCGATGGTTCGGCCTTGTGCGCGCATTGCTCCCCGATGCGCCGCCGCATCGATTCCACGGGCCATCCCGCTCACGATCGTCACCCCGCGATCTGCGAGTTCCCCGCTGATCTGCTCGGCCATCGCGTCGCCATACGGGCTCGCCTGCCTGGAACCGACAATCGCGATAGCCATCCGATCTTCCGGTTTCATCGCGCCCCGCAGATAGAGGATCGGCGGGGGGGAATAGATGGCCGCCAGCAGCTCGGGATATCCCTCGTCACCGAACCGTGTCAGGCCGAGACCTCTTGTCTCGATCACTCGCAGCTCCCGTTCAAGGGTATCCCGCCAGGGAAAGGAGGTGATAGCTTGTGCGATCTTCCGGCTGATACCTGGAACCTGTTCGAGTGCCTCGACATTCGCCTTGAGCACGGCCTTGGCCGATCCAATTCCCTGCACCAGGCGGTGAAACGTCGCCGCGCCGACCTCGGGGATCAAACCGAGCGCCAACCAGGCATGATGCTCCGTAAGATGTCTATCGGTATCAGTCATCATCAGATACCCCTCAGCGTATCAGCGCAGGGTGTCGGGTGAAGGGTGTAGGGTGTAAGGAGCACGATGGAGAGTTGAGGATCCAGGGTTGAGGAAGTAGCGATATTTTGGGGTTGCCTTGTCCTATACCCTACACCCTATACCCCTAAACCCTGAGATCAGAGGAGTTACAGGCAAACGGCGAGGAGGCGGTGTCAGCCCCCTTCGCCTTTCGGCGTGTCGGTAGAGCCCCCATCGAGAACCCCGAGGTTTGACGCTCCGCCACCAAGAGCGGCGAAACCGTACTCCAGCAGCGCTGCAGCCTCGGTCCACCGACGGGAGTCGTTGAGAAGAACGGCGATCAGTTGATGGTCGCCCCGCGTAGCCGATGCCACGAGGCAGCGACCGGCCCGTTCGGTATAGCCGGTCTTGACGCCGTCTGCGCCGACAAACTGTCCAAGAAGCTGATTATGAGTTCGAAGAATCTTCCGCTTCACCACGCTTCCGTTTCGCCCGGTCCGGATGGCAAACCGAGCTTCGCGGGTCTGCACCATGTGGGCGAATGTCGGATTGCGTAAGGCCTGGCGGGTGAGGATCGCCAAATCGTAGGCAGTTGAGTAGTGCTCCGGGTCGTCAAGTCCGTGAGGATTCGCGAAATGCGTTCCCTGCATTCCAAGAGCGTCCGCCTTCGCATTCATCCTGGCAACAAACCGCTCTTCGCTGCCACCTACATGCTCGGCTGCCGCCAATGCGGCATCGTTCGCGGATTTGAGCAGAATCGCCCACAGCAGGTCCCTCAGCACAACCTGTTGGCCACGTCTCAACCCTAATCCAGTCCCCGTAACGGCAGCAGCCCGCTCAGTAATGACTACCTTATCGTCCAGTCGCCCCTCCTCCAGGATGAGGAGCGCCGTCATGATCTTTGTTGTGCTGGCTGGAGCGCGTTGCTCCATGGGATGCCTGGCGAACAGGATTGCGCCCGTGTCGGTATCCATCAATACCGCTGACGCTGCGTTCAACTGCTCAGGATCGGATAGAAACCACCCAAGGTCAGATGTGGCACCCCAGTAACCTGTCTGACGTGTCGGTACAGGCAGATCCGGGGAGCGATCTGTCCGTGTACGACTGGTTTGCATGCGATCGCGCACAGGCAGGCGTGATGCCGATGGAAGAGTAAGATCTTCTCGACTCTTCGTAGGGCGTAAAGACTTTGCCCAAGCCGGCACACTGGTGACAACGAGGGTACTGAGGGCGACGAGAGCGATCCACCTCTTTCCTCTTTCCACGGGCTCTCCCTTACCTATGATGTGCCGAACAGCTCAGTCTCAACCAATTGACAGAGAGCGTGACCGAGCGTCGCATGGACCTCCTGGATCCTGGGTGTTGATCGAGAGGGGACCACGAATGTATAGTCTGCGAGCTCGACGAGATTGCCCCCATCTCCACCGGTAAACGCGACGGTACAGAGCTGCATCTTGCCCGCCGTTTCAATCCCACACACGACACTTTGGGACTGGCCGCTCGTGCTGATTCCAATGGCAACATCGCCGGCGGAACCCAAGGCCTCAACTTGGCGGGCAAAAACCTGAGCGTAACCCCGATCATTACCGATACTGGTCAGAATGGAACCGTCAGTCGTCAGAGCGATGGCGGGCAATGCCGGCCGATCGAGCAGGAAACGATTCACAAACTCACCCGCAAGATGTTGGGCATCGGCTGCACTTCCACCGTTGCCGAATACCAAGATTTTCCGTCCGGCCCGCAGGGCCCCCACGATGGCTCCCGCCGCCAGGACCATCAGATCCAGGTGGCCTTCCAAGAAGGTAAGCGCGAGCCCGGCGCTCTCACGGAATATCGCCTCGGCGATATTCCGATGTGCGTGACGGACTCCAGGTTCCATGTGCCAAGTCCCAGGTTTCATTTTAACAGTCACAGGTCTCTTCTACTTGGAACGCGGAACCTAATGCGTAGAGCTGGTAACTGCATCGCGCCAATCGCGGATGTGTTTGAGGTATTACCTTATGGCAAGATAGGTTGTCAAGGGGAAAAGACGAAACGGCTAGTCAAAATGGCCATGTAGCAGGAGTGTACGACTGCTGTTTTATCCCTTGGCCTTGACCTTGACGGGGGCTTTCAATTTGGTCCGCTCCCACGTACGCCACTCATAGACGATGGGAGAGGCCACAAACCAGGAAGAGTAGGTGCCGATACAGACACCGGCAATCAGCGCAAGGGAGAAATCGTGGAGCACCTCCCCGCCCAACGCAAAAAGGGCGAGCAAGACCAGGAGGACCGTAAGCGACGTCACGATAGTTCGGCTCAAGACCTCATTGATGCTCGTGTTGATAACCTCTCCCAGCGATTCTTTCCGTCGGCCTCGAAGATTCTCACGGATCCGGTCGAAGACCACCACGGTATCTGTCAGCGAATAGCCGGCGAGGGTGAGTAACGCAGTGACGATAAGGAGGGTAATCTCCCCGTTTAATATGTAAAATAACCCCAGAACAGCTAAAACGTCATGGAGGGTGGCGATAGCCGCAGCCACCCCGAACTTAAACTCAAAGCGCCAGGCGATGTAGGCGATGATGCCGAGCATGGAGATGGCGATGGCCCACAGGGCGGATTTTTGAAGGTCCTTTCCGAGAGCCGGTCCGACCTCGTTCGTCCCCTCCACCACGAACGGATTATCAGACAACCCCTTCGAAAGGATATCCTGTACTTGCTGAGCCATCCCGGCCTGACCACCCTCGGCCCGCTTCAAGCGAACCATGATGCGGTCCCCACCGGCGAACTGCTGGGGCTCACTATCCTTCAGGCCGCTCTCTGCCAGCAGTTCCCTGATCCGACCAAGATCCACTGGCTTGCTGAACTTAAGTTGAACAGAGGTGCCACCGGCAAAGTCGATCCCGAGATTTGCCGTACCGCGCCCGATCTGAACGATTGCGACAATGCCCAGGAGGCAGATAACCGTTGAAACCGCGAACGCGATCCTCCGCCAGGCGACAAAATCGATCGTTGTCTTGCCAAGAATTTCAATCATGTAAGACCTCAGGGTCTAGGGTAGCGTATAGGGTATAGTTTAGGAGCCTGCGTGCCACCGCTTTTCCCGATACCCTTTACCCTATCCCCTAGATACTTAGCGTTTTCAGGTTCCACCGCGAAGTCATCCAGTCGTAGATTATTCTGGTCCCCGTTAAGGCGGTCACCAGATTAAAAATTACCCCGAGGCTCAGCGTAACCGCAAAACCTTTCACCGGCCCCGTTCCGAACAAAAACAGTGCGAACGCGGTAATCAGCGTTGTCACATGAGAGTCGATAATAGTGAGGAATGCTTTGTCATACCCCCCGTCGATGGCCGACCTCACAGTTTTTCCCAATCGGAGCTCTTCACGGATTCGCTCCAGGATCAGCACGTTCGAGTCCACCGCCATTCCGATCCCGAGGATGATACCTGCAATGCCTGGGAGCGTCAGCGTCGCCCTGAGGCTGGCCAGAGCCCCCACCAGCCAGATCAGATTCAAGAGTAGTGCAAGATTGGCGATGACCCCGGACAACTTGTAGTAGATGGCCATGAAGGCAATGACGAGGGCGCCGCCAAGGATCGCGGCTCGTACGCCCTTTTCGATAGAATCCTGGCCTAACGATGGACCAACCGTCAGATTCGAAATAATGTTGACAGGCGCGGGAAGGGCGCCGGCCCGCAGTACGATCGCCAGATCCCTGGCGTCCTCCGTGGTAAAGCTTCCGGAGATCTGAGCCTTACCGCCGGTAATCTTCTCTCTGATGACCGGCGCCGAGTAGATGGTGCCATCCAGAACAATGGCCAGGCGTCGGCCGACGTTAGCCGCCGTCGCCTCGCCAAAGAGGCGCGCGCCCTCTCGATCAAATTCTATTGAAACGACCGGCTCATTGGTTTGGCTATCGATCTGTACCTGGGCCGAGGTGAGTAGATCACCCGTCAAAACGGCCTGTCTCCGCACAACAAGAGGAATCTTGCTCATCTTTTCCTGTTCGTCCGCACGGCGCAGGTAGAGAAGCTCATCGCTCTCCGAGATCTTTCCCGCCACTGCCTCGGCCGGATCGACCTCCTCGGCCACTAATTTAAACTCCAGGAGGGCGGTTTTGCCGATCAGATTGATCGCCCGCTGCGGTTCCTTGATCCCTGGAAGCTGGACTATGATCCGTCGGTCGCCTTCCTGCACGATGTGAGGCTCGGCCACGCCGAACTGATCAATGCGATTCCGAATGGTTTCCAGGCTTTGTCGGACAGCAGACTCCTGCATGCGCTTTAGTTCACCCGAGGCGAGACTCAGGACCAGTTCAGCCGGATCCGTCCCGCTGGACTGCTGCAGATTGCTACGGCCCTTCAGGATGCGCTGCAGACCCTGCAGACCCTCCTTCTCCTGAAGTCTGATCCTGATCCGGTCAACCCCCTCGCGGGTCATTCGCTCGACCGCAATATTCTCCTTCTCGGCTTCTCGGCGCAATTCAGTAACCAATCGATCGATGCTGTTTTCTACCGCCTTCTCGGTTACAACGTCCAGGACCAGATGCATCCCCCCCTGCAGGTCGAGTCCAAGATTGAGTCGTTCCGCCCGCGGAAGCAGCAGCGGCAGGAGCGAAGGGAGCGATGACCGGCCGGATAGCGTGGGGAAGAGATAGTAACCGGCTATCACCGTCGCCAGCAGAAGGGAGAGGACCTTCCATGTTACAGTTTTTTTCATAATGTTCTGGCCGTTTCTTCAGGAAGTTATAATGTCTTGAGAAAAATCGGACGGCACACTATAAGGAATCGGACGGCAAACTATAAGGAAAAGGTTGTGAAAAAGCAATGGAAAAATTCACGGAGGTAGGCTCAATCGCGCAGAACGCGAATCTGGGGTTCATCCAGTTCCAGGACTCCGTCGATCCTTGCGCCATAGGAGGCGAGCGAGCGCAGGTAGTCGATAGCCGAAGATCCCACCTCTTCGCCGGGCACAAGGACAGGTACCCCCGGGGGGTAGATGGTCACGATGTCGGCACTGGTGCGCCCTTCTGCCTTCGTCAGCGGTAGATATTCCGAGGGGGCAAAAAAGGCATCCCGTGGAGACAGATGAAACTGCTGGCCTAAGGGCGGAAGCAGGGAGGGGACGGCTTGCCGATCTTGGGAACGGACACCGCGCTCGGCCACGCTGCTCAGCGCCGCCACCAATCGATCCAGGTCGTCCCTTCTGTCCCCGATACTGACGATCACCAGAATATTAAACAGGTCGGCCATTTCCACCTGAATACCAAACTCCGCGTTCAGGATGGCAGAGACCTCAAACCCGCTGAAACCGAGCCTCTTGACACAGATGGTGAGTTTGGTGACATCCAGGAAGAAATCACTACCGTGTAAATCGGCCTCGCCAAAACAGGACAGACCGGGAATCCGATTGATGCGGTCCCTCGCGTCTTGTGCCAGATCGATGGCTTTGCCTAAAAGCTTCTCCCCTTCGGTCGCCATCTGCATTCTCGCCAAATCTAAGGAGGCCATCAGAATGTAGGATGGGCTGGTGCTTTGAAGCAGGAGCAACAGCTTGACAACCCTTGGGTGGTCGATCGCGCGGCCCTTCAGATGCAGCATGGAGGACTGGGTCATCCCCCCCAAGATCTTATGGGTAGACTGAACGCAGAGATCGGCCCCGGCATCGAGCGCTGACGTGGGTAGTTTCGGGTGGAAGTGGAGGTGGGGGCCGTGGGCCTCATCTACCAGAACCAGAATCCCCCGGCGCTTAGCCAAGGAAACAATGGCGCGCAAGTCAGCCGTGACTCCGTAGTAATTGGGACTGGTCAGGGAGAGGAGTTTGGCCTTCGGATACTTGGCGGTCACGCGTTCTACATCTTCAACCGTCACATTGAGCAACATGCCTAGTTCCTGATCGAAGGCCGGCAGGAAAAACCGCGGTGTTGCGCCACTGAGGATGATCCCGGTCAGGATCGATTTGTGCGCATTTCTTGCAATGAGAATCTCGTCTCCCGGGTTGGCGGTAGACAGAATCATTGCATGATTGCCCCCGGTAGTTCCGTTGATCAGAAAGAAGGAATGGTCAGCCCCATACGCCTCGGCGGCCAGCTCCTGGGCCTCCTTGATGACCCCGACCGGTCGCTGCAGGCAATCGACCTCATCAAGCGTTGTCAGGTCGATCGTGAAGATCTTGGGGCCGACGAACTTTCGGAAACGCGTAGAGATGCCCTTGCCGCTCTTATGCCCCGGAGTGTGGAAGGAGACCTTCCGGCTCTCTGCGAGGTTGACCATCGCATCGAAGAGGGGCGTTCTGTACTGTCGTTCGGGAACCATTAGAAGAGCAGGGTATAGGGTGTAGGGGATAGGGTATAGAGAGAGTAGAAAAGCAGGGTAGAGGGTAGAGGGTAGAGGGTAGAGGAAAGGAAAAACATGAAAGAAATCGATATTGGGGAAGCCATGCAGCTTAGGCTGCTATCGGATTCAAGACCCTGACCACCACTACCCCTCAACTCTATCCCCTTCACCCTATCCCCTGTTTTTTATTAGTGGAAGGTAAAGAGGGGGTGGTTGTCTTCGATGATCCGTTTCTCCTCCTCGAGATGTCGGCGTACATACTTGGGGAGGAGAAAAGACATTTGATGTGTCAGGCCATCGTAATACCGAAGGTCGGGTCCGATCCGCTCAGCAATAAGGCGATCGATCGTGTCCGGTCCCAGCGCTCGCGGATCAGGCTGTTTGGAGGCTACAGAGAATCCCCAGGGAAGGGCAAAGCTGGGAATAGTGGCCCAGTAAGGAGCTACGACCGGGAATACGCTCCGCAGAGTCTGGTGGATGGCAGTAAAGCAGGAGAGTTCGGAGAGGCTGACCGAGCCTGCTTGCAGCGCGATGATCCCCTGATCCGTCAAGCATCGGTGTACGATATGATAGAACTCCCGTGTGAACAGGAGATAGGCCGGACCCTCTTCGACCGGTTCCGAGATGTCGATAATGATCACGTCGAACCGCTCGTCTGTCTCTTCCAGATATCGTCTGGCGTCCAGGAAGCGAATCTCGGCGCGCGGATCGTCGAATGCGCCCTTATGCCACTCGGGCAGTAACTCCTTACATCGGTTGACGACTTCCTCATCGATGTCCACCATCAGGGCCCGTTCTACCGTGGGGTGTCGAAGCACTTCCCGTAATGTGGCCCCTTCCCCGCCGCCCACGATGAACACCCTTTTGGGGGCGGGATGACTGAGCATCGCCGGATGGACTAATGTTTCGTGGTAGATAAACTCATCAAGGAGGCTCGACTGAACCTTGCCGTCAAGCACGAGAGCCTTCCCGTAGCTGCCGAGTTCCATGATGTCAAGTGACTGGAAAGGAGTCTGGGAAGAGAACAGAACTCGTTGAATCCCGTGCAGGTGCCCCTCCTCAGGGCTTAACGCTTCAATGAACCAGCGAAAGTTCTTGATCGGCATCGACAGCCTTCTCCATGGATGAGCTGAGTTTGTGCATCAGTTTTCCTGTATGGCCTGGGATAACGCCTCGCCGCACTTCGACAACCGATGGATTCCTGCAGCGAAAGCGAGCGGCAATATACTCAACCGCCACCTCCGGCCTGAGGACATCTCCGCAGGTAAAGATATCAACCGCCGCATACCGATATTCGGGCCAGGTGTGAATGGAGATGTGAGATTCGGCAATCACGACCACGCCGCTCACACCGAAAGGATTGAATTCATGAAAGGAGGTGTCAACGATAGTGGCCTTGCAGGCATTCGCCGCGCAAACCAGGATATCTTTGACGACATCAGCTTTTTTCAGCGACTCCGGGTTACAACCGTGTAGTTCCACTAACAGGTGTTTCCCGAGTGCTTGCAACGATCTACCCCCCTCGTAAAATTGTTGTTCGATACCCACCTCCCCGTACGTTTCCGATCAAATGCCTTATATCGCGTTTTGACAGAATTGCAAGAAAAAAATAGAGGGAGGAGTCGAATTTGTTTCGAAGCGTTCGCAGCATGTTGCGTTTCCAGCCTCCGAACTACGGATTCGCTCACGTAGTGCCAACGCGAAAAAGCTGTAGACTTCAGCCTCAGACGTGCGTAGAATTTCGAACATAGCAGGGGGTGGGTAAGCGGTAGAGATGTCCTCTTTGACGGATGCGAATACATGCGGGTGCCTTTCTTCGATCTAAAAGTACAATACGCCGCTATCAAGAGCGAGATCAGACGCGCGATCGATGAGGTGTGCGACAATCAGCAGTTCATCCTTGGCCCTCAGGTTCACCGGCTCGAGGATGAGATTGCGCGGTATTGTGGCGCTCGTTGCGCGGTTGGCGTCTCCTCAGGTACCGACGCCCTCCTGCTGGCCCTCATGGCCCTGGGCATCGGATCTGGAGATGAGGTCATCACGACCCCGTATACCTTCATCGCGACGGCGGGATCCATCGCTCGATCTGGGGCTAGGCCGGTTTTCGTCGATATCGATCCGGCTCGTTTCACTATCGACCCGAAGCTGATTGCCGACCGGATCACGGAACGGACCCGCGCCATCCTCCCGGTCCATCTGTTCGGTCGCTGCGCGGAGATGGAGCCGATTCGCACGCTGGCCGCTCAGCATCAAATCGCCGTGATAGAAGATGCCGCCCAGGCCATTGGAGCAGAGGACGAATTCGGCCGAATGGCCGGTTGCATTGGGCTCTTGGGTTGTTTCTCGTTTTATCCTACAAAGAACCTGGGTGGATTCGGTGACGGTGGAATGGTTACCACGAACGACTCTTCCCTGGCTTCAACACTCTTTGCTTTGCGGAATCACGGGGCGTCGACCAAATATCTCCACTCCCTTCTAGGCGGTAACTTCCGTCTTGACGAACTGCAAGCGGTCCTTCTGGCCGTCAAGCTCCAACACCTTGACCAGTGGACGAAGCAGCGGATCATCAATGCCGAGCGGTACGACGCCCTCTTCCGCGAAAGGGGCTTGGAGTGCCGGATTCGGCTTCCGGAACTTCCCAGGAATGAACGGCACGTGTTCAATCAATATGTCGTGAGAGTTTCAAGGCGAGATGAGTTGAGCCGCTTCCTGGAGTCCCGAGGGATCGGGCACGACATTTACTACCCCCGGCCCCTCCATCTTCAGGTCTGCTTCGAGTATCTGGGATACAAGGAGGGGGATATGCCGGTATCCGAACGGGCTGCGAAAGAGGCATTGGCCTTACCGATCTATCCGGAACTGACCCAGCCGATGCAGGAATATGTGGTGGATGCCTTGCAAACGTTCTACGGGGAACGATCGTCCTGATCAACCCTAGAAAATAGCGTTCAGCAGTTAGGAGTTTAGACTGAAGGCTTTTAGGTATAGCTCCTTACTTCCTTCAGCCTTCAGTCCTTCTACCTGCCTTGCTCAGGAAATACATTGTCGTACGCCGTAGTGCGGCAGCGCCTTATGGGGGCGCTCTTTTCAGATTGTCAACGCCATATTGGATGTGATATAATAAAAAATCTGCGTGAACGGCCAATGGCTGATCAGTCTTAGTGGCCTATATTGCCACAATACGGTAGGTTTGCGGCTTGGAATGCACCCTACCCTTGGGGTAGTATCCATTCCCGATGGCCGGAGAACCCTTAAGGCTGGGTATCGACTTCGCCCCTGACCCGCTGACCTACTGCTGCAATCATGGCTATTCATGCAGGATGCAGGGCACGATAGTATTCTATCATCAGGCTACCCCTTGCCCCTTGCATCCTTTCGGGGGCTGAGCGCTGATTGCTGACGGCTATTCTGAAGTTGGCCGGCTACTACGAGGGAGCTGAATGGCGGAAGCGATCCAACTCCTTGTTGTTACGGTTCTTCTGAGACCCTACGCGTTTCTTTTTCTGGCGTTCTATCTGACGGCGGCATCTGTCGCCATCGGGTGGCGGCGGACTGCGCTGTTGACCGGGCTCGCCTGGGTAGTAGCCTCTTTGGCCGAGTATTCCTCCACCAGAACCGGGATTCCTTTCGGTGTCTACAGTTATATTTCCGACACCAAGGGCCGTGAGCTGTGGATCAGCAATGTCCCGTTCATGGATGCTCTTTCACTCGCCTTTCTGGCCTACGTCAGCTTCACGCTGGCGCAATGGCTCAGACTGCCTGTCGGCGCCAGCGAGCGAGAGGTGACCGCCGTACGCCGATCCTGGCCGATCCTGGTGCTGACAGCCTTTGTGTTCATGCTGATCGACACGGCGATCGAGCTTGTCGCGCTGAGGGGAGATCACTGGTTCCTGGGGGAGATCTACGAATATCCGGAACCCGGGTTCTTCTTTAGCGTACCGCTCACCAACTTCTTCGGATGGGCGATTACAGGATTTGTGACAATCGCCTCATTTCAACAGATCGATCGTGGTCTGGCGGCTGAGCCGACCTTAGACCAGGGAGTGACCGATCCTGTGTGGCGTCATGCTCTACTACCTGATCCTGGCCTTTTAACCTCATGATGACCTTTGCCATTGGCGAGATGCTGCTTGGGATAACCGGGATCTTCCTGTACATCCCAATTACGTGGATGGTCTTCACACGCTGCTGGCAGTGGAGGGTAGCGCGAAGATTTGTCAGTCATGGAGTACTCTCATGAGGTTTCCACTGCACATCACGACCGATATGATCCAGCACCAGATCCGCCACGGGCTCAAAGGCAACACGCGGTATCCGTTCGTCCTCATGCTCGAACCGCTCTACACGTGCAACCTGGCCTGTCTGGGCTGCTCCGTTGAGCGGCATACCGGGAGCATCGAGGACCGATTGACGCTGGAGGAGTGTCTGAAGGCCGCGGATGACTCTGGCGCCCCGGTCGTCTCGCTCTGCGGTGGAGAGCCCACGATCTACCCTGAGCTGAAAGAGCTGGTGGAGGGAACTATTGCCCGCAAGCGGCACATTTATCTATGTACGAATGGGTTGCTCCTTGATCGAAACGTCTACGGCCAGATTGCGCCGCATAATCGGCTTACTCTCAACATCCACATGGACGGGCTGAGACGGACCCACGATCAGGTCTGCGACAGGGAAGGTGTCTTCGATAAGGCGCTCGAGATGATCAAGGAAGGCAAGCGGTTGGGCTACCGGGTGACGACAAACACGACCATCTTCAAGGAGACCAATCTTGACGAGATCGAGGCGCTGTGCCGCCTGCTGCGGGAGTATCAGGTGGACGGAATGCTCCTCACCCCTGGGTATCAGTATGCCTCGATCGAGTCCGATTTCTTTCTGGCTCGCGAGGAGATCCACCAAAAGTTCCGCAGGGTTCTCGATCTGTCGAAGCGGTATCGACTGACCTCCACCCCGATGTTTCTCGAATTTGCGGCCGGCCTGCGGGAGTACCCCTGCTCACCATGGAGCACGGTGACCTATACCCCACAAGGCTGGAAAGGGCCGTGCTACCTGATCGAGGAGAAGTACTTCCGGACGTTTGAGGAGTTCTGGCAAAGTATGGATTGGGACTACTGGGAGTCGCGCCAGGACCCGCGCTGCCAGAACTGTAAGATGCACTCCGGCTTCGAGGCCTCCGTCGTTCGCGGGCTCCGAAACAGCCCGAAGGACATGCTCAGGATGGCCATCTGGAACTTTTTGGAGTAGGCGCCATGCCGATACCATCTGAAAGAGATTGGCGGATCAGTACGATGATGAGGACCCCCCTGGGAGCGGAGAGGAATCCGCTTGGTGAGGCGATCGAACGAGCCCGGTCTCGCCTCCTCACCCTGCAAGACCCTGCAGGCTTCTGGGTGGCGGAGTTGGAAGCCGACTCCACACTCACCTCCGAGTACATCATGCTCCGCTACCTGCTCGGCAAGGTGGACGAAACCAAGCAGCAGAAGGCCGTAGCCTATCTGCGCGACACGCAACTACCCGATGGCGGCTGGAACATCTACTATGGTGGGCCGAGCCACCTGAGCACCACGGTTAAGGCCTATTTCGCGCTCAAGCTCAGCGGTCATTCTCAGGAAGAGCCGTTCATGCGGCGGGCCAGAGAGGTGATCCTTGCTCAGGGCGGCCTCCTGCGGGCCAACGTCTTTACCAAGTTTGCCCTTGCCATCTTCGGTCAGCTCGATTGGCGAGGCGTTCCGGCTATGCCCGTCGAACCGTTCCTCCTCCCCGAACGGTCATTTTTTAATATGCATGAGATCTCCTACTGGTCCAGGACCGTGCTTACACCAATGATGATCATCTTCGCCCATAAGCCGGTCATACCGGTTCCGGCCGGAGCCGATCTCATGGAGCTTCGAGGGGATTTTGCGCCAAAGCATGACTACTGGTTCCCAAGCGACCCCCGGCCGTTATCGTGGCAAAACCTTTTCCTGGCTGCTGACCGGCTGCTTCACTGGTATGAGCGGCGTCCGATCCCGCGCCTCCGCCGGTTGGCGATGGAGCGGGCCACGACGTGGATGCTTCGCCGAATGGGGGAAGGCGGTCTCGGGGGGATCTATCCGGCAATGGCGAATTCGGTTATCGCGTTGCGCTGTTTGGGTTATGAAGTCGAGCATTCGCTGGTTGCCAGGGCCTTTAAGCAGATCGAAGCCCTCGAGGTGGAGGACGATCGAACCCTTCACCTGCAACCCTGCCTTTCCCCCATCTGGGATACCTGTCTGGCGGTGAACGCGCTGCTCGCATCGGGACTCTCCGCAGACCATCCCGCCTTGATTAGCGCGTGTGAATGGCTCCTTTCGAAACAGACCCGGACCGTGGGGGACTGGAAGGTCAAGGCGCCGGACGCCGAGCCGGGCGGCTGGTACTTCCAATTCGAGAACGAGTTTTACCCTGATATCGACGACAGCGCGGTGGTGATGACCGCCCTGATTAAAACCACCCTCCCTGATCAGGCGACGAAAGACGCGGCGCTCCGGCAGGCGCTCAAATGGGTTCTCCCGATGCAGTCAAGCGATGGGGGATGGGCATCATACGACAAGGATAACAACAAACGGTTTCTGAACGAGCACCCCTTCGCCGATCACAAGGCGCTGCTCGATCCGCCCACGGCGGATCTAACCGGACGGATGCTCGAGATGCTTGGCCACATGGGTTGGACCTGCGAAGCTCCTGTGGCTCAGCGCGCGATCGCGTTCCTCAAGCGAGAGCAGGAGCCGGCAGGGTGCTGGTTCGGTCGATGGGGAGTCAATTACCTCTATGGGACCTGGGCGGTGCTGGCGGGTCTTCGAGCCATCGGAGAGCGGATGGATCAGCCATATATCCAGCGGGCTGCCCGCTGGCTCATTGACCACCAGAATCCCGATGGCGGTTGGGGCGAATCGTGTCACTCGTACGAAGACCCACGAACGGCCGGTCAGGGTCCAAGCACCGCGTCGCAAACCGCCTGGGCGCTCCTGGGGCTCTTGCATACCGGCTTTGTGCGGCATCCGGCGGTGACGCGAGGCATTGACTACCTCCTCCGGAATCAATGCGAGGATGGCGGGTGGGAAGAACGAGAATTCACCGGAACAGGATTCCCGCGCGTCTTTTATCTGCGGTATCATTTCTACCGCCTCTACTTTCCGCTCTGGGCTCTTTCCCTATATCGCACCCTTCTTCCGCAGGCCGCCGCCGGCCACGATGAAAACGGCGCGACCTCCTCGGACTAGCCGGGTCCGCAGCGCGCCACTCGCCATCTTCGTGGCGACTCGGGCAGAGATGAAGCCCATCGCCACAGCCTTACAGCCGACTGGTCCGTCAGCCTCCCGATCGGACTTGATAGTCCGGATTGGGGTGGGGGGCCGCGATCTGCTGCTGGTAAAGACCGGAGTGGGGCCGGACCGCGCCGAAGCCGCTGCCCGCCATCTCTTCGAAGCTGAGCCTGTTGTCGCCGCCTTGTCGCTCGGTGTTGCAGGCGGACTGAGCCCTCAGGCGCAGACAGGGGACCTGATAGTGGGAGACCGGGTGATCCTCCAATGCTCAGGACAGGCCCCCGTCGATGGAACTCAGGACGGGCTCCGACCGCGCTCAGGACAGGATTTGCAGGGACAACAGGGGTCGAGGCTAGAGGACTTTCCGTGTGATGTCGGCCTGCGGCAGGCAGCCATGACCGTTATCCGTCGATTGGATAGTCGGCACCGTCTCGGTCCAATCCTCACCGTCGACCACATTCTGACGACGGAGGAAAAACGGGTCCTGGCGGCAGAGTCCGGTGCTCTAGCCGTCGACATGGAGAGCGCCGCTATCGCATCTGCGGCCTCAGCCTGTTCGATCCCGTTCCTGGCCATCCGCGGCATCCTCGATCCGGTCCATGAAGATCTCGCGGTCGGCCTTGATCAGTTTCTCGACGCAGAAGGAGAGCCACACCTACCTCGATTGATGCGATACCTGATCGCGCACCCATTCGCCATCCCTTACCTGATCGGTCTGGGCTTTCGGACGAGGGCAGTCTGCACTCGTCTCGGTCGGCTGCTCCAGGAGCTCTCAACCACCCTAAGCTGAGCCGCTGAGAGCCACTCTCGTTCCTGCTGGCTCAACTTGTGACTCCCCATTTCCCTGATGGTCATTCCGCTTGACTTCCCGTTCCGCCTGCTGGTAGGCTCCTGTGTCGTGAGCAGGATGTGGGCAATACCGGTCTTAGAGCGGCCCTCCACTGGCCTTCCGACCCCAAGCCGGGTGGTTTTCGGTTGCCCCTACCGTCGTCCACCGGCCCGTTTCCAGCTTTCTATTTGATTACGTCGGGGTAGGTCACGCAGTTCGCCGCCATAGCGTCCAGCGGTGTGCGCCTGCATCCGCCCCTCGCGGTACGCATCTCCAGAGGTATATCTTGGGTAATCCCGATCTTTCGAAGCTGAGCATCGACCGGAGCGCGGCCCGCGTATCGCGCGCGCGCCGACGGCTGTGGCCTTGGGCGACAGGTCTCGCCCTGCTAGCCGCTGCGGCAGCGGTCGGATTCTCCGGCGGATTCGGCGGACCCGTGACGGTAGAAACCGCTTCAGTCACGACCGCGTATCCCTCGCAGGCGGTAACCGCGCTGAACGCCACCGGCTACGTTACCGCGCAGCGTAAGGCCGCAGTCGCGTCGAAGGCGACGGGACGTCTTGAATGGCTCGGCGTCATGGAAGGCAGTCGCGTCAAGAGGGACGAGGTCATCGCGCGGCTCGAGAGCCGCGACGTCGCAGCGGCCCGCGAACAGGCGGCAGCGAACGTCACGGTCACCGAGGCGAACCTCGAGCAGGCGCAGGCCGAACTGCGCGACGCCGACCTCAACCTGGCGCGCATGCGCGACCTGTCGCAGAATAACTACATCAGCAGATTGGAGCTCGATATCGCGGTGGCGCGGGCCGATAAGGCGCGCGCGGCGGCACGGTCGAGCGAGGCCGCGATCTCGGTCGCTCGGGCAAACTTGAAAGCGGCGGACGTCTCGTTCGACCAGACGCGGATCCGCGCCCCATTCGACGGGGTGGTGCTGACTAAGAACGCGAACGTTGGCGATAATATCACCCCGTTCTCGAACGCGGTCGACACCAAGGGCGCGGTTGTGACCATAGCCGATATGGCGACGCTTGAGGTTGAAGCCGACGTAGCGGAGTCCTCGCTCGGTCGGATCAAGGTCGGCCAACCGTGCGAGATTCAGCTTGACGCTATACCCGACATGCGCTTTGCCGGCGCGGTGAACCGCATCGTTCCGACCGTCGACCGCGCGAAGGCGACGGTGATGGTAAAGATTCGATTCGTGGATCGCGATGAGCGTGTGCTGCCCGACATGAGCGCAAAGGTCGCATTCCTCGATCGCGAGGTCGAGCCGGCCGATCGGAAGCCGGTCGTCGCCGTCCCGAGGCAAGCGGTCGTCGAGCGCAACGGCGCACAGGTTGTCTTCATCCTGAAAGACGGTAGGGCAATGCTCACCAAGGTTGCAATCGGCCGCGCGCTTGGCGACCTCGTCGAAGTGAGCGGCGTCCCGACAGGCGAGAAGGTCGTCCTTGCGCCACTCGATAAGCTTGCCGACGGTACGCGCATCAAGGCGAATCGGAAGTGACGGCGAAAGGCAACCGCTAATGGACGAGACCGCCGCTGCGCTGCCGCTGATCGACATTCGCAACGTCGCAAAGTCGTACCGGCGCGGCGGACAGATTGTGCCGGTGCTGACCGACATCACGTTCGAGGTGCGCGCAGGTGACTTCCTCGGCCTGATGGGCCCGTCGGGGTCGGGCAAATCGACGCTGCTCAACCTGATCGCCGGTATCGATAAGCCCGACGCCGGGGAGATCCTTTTCGACGGCATCGACATTACCCGGCTGTCGGAGGCCGAGCTTGCCGACTGGCGAGCGGGTACGGTCGGTTTCATCTTCCAGTTCTACAACCTGATACCGGTCCTGACGGCCTTCGAGAACGTCGAGCTGCCGCTCACGCTGACCCGCCTCACCCGCCGCGAGCGGCGCGAGCACGTGGAGGCGGCGCTCGAGCTCGTCGGCTTATCGGACCGGGTGACGCACTATCCATCGGAGCTTTCCGGTGGGCAGCAGCAGCGCGTCGCAATCGCGCGCGCGTTCATTACCGATCCGCGGCTGATCGTGGCCGATGAGCCGACCGGCGACCTTGACCGCCACTCGGCCGAAGAGGTGCTCACGCTTATGGACCGCCTGAACGCCGACCTCGGTAAGACGATTGTGATGGTAACGCACGACCGCCGCGCCGCCGACCAGGCCCGTGCGATCATGTATCTCGATAAGGGCGAACTGTCGACGGCGGCCGACGTGCACGAGCGGTCGCTAAAGTGAACGCCCGGTGCAGTTTCTGAAGCTCGTGCTCCGCAATGCGCTGCGCCACAGGCTGCGTACCGCGCTCACGCTGCTCGGCCTGGTAGTGGCGATCCTGTCGTTCGGACTGCTGCAGACGGTTGTGGACGCATGGTACGCCGGCGCTGCAGGCGCGGCCCCGACGCGGCTCGTCACGCGCAACGCGGTCTCGCTTACGTTCCCGCTGCCGCTCAGCTATCGCGACCGGATCCGCGCCGTCGATGGCGTGCGCGCCGTGTCGCACGCGACATGGTTCGCCGGCATCTATCAGGACCCCAAAAATTTCTTTCCGCAGTTCGCCATCGAGCCGCGCACCTATTTCGCGATGTACCCCGAGTACCTCGTTGCGCTGCAAGAGTTCACTACCTTTCTTCGCGACCGCAAGGGCGCCGTCATCGGCCGCAAGCTCGCCGGCACATACCACCTGAATGTCGGCGACGTACTGCCGCTGCGCGGTACGATCTATCCGGGCACCTGGGAGTTCACGGTGCGGGCCATCTACGACGGCATCGATGCAAAGACCGACACCTCGCAGATGTTCTTTCATTGGGAGTACCTCAACGAGACAATGAAGAAGCGTTCCCGTAGCTACGCCGATCAAGTCGGTGTCTATCTGGTCGACGTGACCGACATCGACCGCGTAGCCGAGGTGAGTCGCGCGATCGACGTGGCGTTTAAGAACTCGCTCGCCGAGACGTTGACCGAAACCGAACGCGCATTTCAGATCGGCTTCGTCAAGCAGACGGAGGCGCTCGTCATCGCGATCAGGATCGTGTCCTACGTGGTGATCGTGATCATTCTTGCGGTCATGGCGAATACGATGGCGATGACCGCCCGCGAACGGCTCTCCGAGTATGCGACGCTCAAGGTCCTCGGGTTCTCGCCCGTCTACATCGCGGCGCTCATCGTCGGCGAATCGGTCGCGATCGCTGCCATCGGGGCGGTGATCGGCATTGCGACCACATTTCCGGTCAGCGATTGGTTCGCGGCGAAGGTAGGCACGCTGTTTCCGGTATTCAAGGTGAGCGGCGAGACCGTCATACTGCAAATCCTCTGCGCGCTCGGCGTCGGCGTCGCGTCGGCGGTTGTGCCCGGGCGGCGGGCGGCGACAGTGAAGATCGTGGAGGGGCTGCGCGCGATCGGGTGATCGCGAAGGTGGGGCTATGCCGATTCCCGTCTCGTACAGTATACGTAACCTCTGGGCTCGAAAGTATACTACCGCGCTGACCGCGGGCGGGATGGCGCTCGTCGTCTTTGTATTTGCCGCGGTGATGATGCTCGACGCCGGACTCAAGAAAACGCTCGTCGCGACAGGGCACCCCGACAATATCCTCGTGACCCGTCGCTCGTCCGGTACCGAAATCCAGAGCGGGGTCGCCCGCGCGCAGGCGGCGATCATCGAGAGCCAGCCGGAGATTGCGATCGGCCCAGGCGGGGCGCAGATGGCGTCAAAGGAGGTCGTCGTACTGATCACGCAGCCGAAGCGCGGTACCGGGGTACCGACTAACGTGACCGTGCGCGGGGTGGGCGCACAGGGTCTCGCCCTCCGTCCGCAGGTCCGGGTGATCTCCGGACGGATGTTTCGGCCGGGCAGCACCGAGATTACTGTGGGTAGAAGCATCGCCGAGCGCTTCGACGGTACGGGTATCGGCGAACAGCTTCGTTTTGGCGGCCGTCATTGGACAGTAGTCGGCGTATTCGATGCGGGCGGATCGGCGTTTGACTCCGAGGTGTGGGGCGACGGCGAGCAGATGATCCAGGCGTTCCGACGCACGGCGTTCTCGTCGGTTGCCGCGCGCCTCGCCGACCCATCGCAGTTCGACGCGCTGAAGCGGCGTCTCGAGTCCGACCCGCGGCTCACGCTCGATGTCAAGCGTGAGCGCACCTTCTACGAGGAGCAGTCGCAGGTCATGTCGAACTTTATCAGCTACCTCGGGTTGACGCTCTCGGTCATCTTCTCAGTCGGCGCAATGATCGGTGCGATGATCACGATGTACGCTGCGGTGGCAACCCGAACGTCGGAGATCGGTGCGTTGCGCGCCCTCGGGTTCCAGCGCCGCTCGATCCTTGTCGCGTTTCTCGCGGAGGCGCTCGTCCTCGGACTGGTCGGCTGGATAGTGGGACTGGCGTTCGCCTCGGCGATGCAGCTCGTACAGATCTCCACGATGAACTGGCAGTCGTTCTCGGAGCTCGCCTTCCGGTTCACACTCACGTCGGAAATTGTCGGGAAGTCGCTCGTGTTTGCACTCGTAATGGGGCTGGTCGGCGGGTTCCTGCCCGCGGTGCGCGCGGCGCGATTGAAGATCGTGGACGCGCTCCGGGCGGCTTAGAACAAGAGCCATATAATCTCGGGTTCCGGTCGCATGGATAGATTGCGTAGTCCCAAGAATCACGATTGGCAACGTACCCGTTCATTTCGTTCGCAATGACACGTAGCAGTCGCGATTCTTGGGGTAGTTTTTCCTGTTGACCGTTGCGCGCTTCGTCTGTTAAGCTCACACGCGCTTTTTGATACAACGGCTGTTCGGCCCACAATCTGTCGAGGTCAGAATGACGGGATCGGCTCACCACCATTGGACACGTAGATCCTTCCTGAAGGCTTCTCTTGCTTCTGCTTTCTTGCTGGTCGGTAAGCCGGTGTGGGCACAGGACCTTATGGTTCCGTCAGGCCAGGAGGGAAGGCTCTGCCTGTTGAACACCCACACACATGAGCGACTGGACGTCACCTACAGAGACCCATCCGGTCAATATGACCCGGATGCTTTGGGCGCCATTGACCATCTCCTTCGCTGTCATTATACAAACCGGGCGACCAGGATGGACGTCCGGATGATTGAGTTTTTAAATGCGGTAGATAAGCAATTGGGGGGGGATAACGAAATCCACGTCATATCGGGTTTCAGATCGCCTGAGTACAATCGACTGCTGCGACGAAAAGGTCGGCGCGTTGCCAGGCATAGCCTCCATCTGTCCGGCAAGGCTGTAGATATCCGCATTCCAGGGATTGGTTCGAATCTCATTAAGAAAACTGCGCTCGATCTGAGATATGGTGGCGTAGGCTATTATCCTCGTAGAGGGTTTGTCCATCTGGATTCTGGAGCATTTAGGCACTGGTGAGCCGGTACTACTGTTGGCTCGCTTCCGTTCTCGTCTGCCTCTTCCTATTCTCTGCGCCCGCTGAACTCTGGGGCGTAAGTTCCCCCGCGCCTCCTTCCCGCTGTGCCATTAAGTACCCTAGTGATGCCGGACTAGAGTGGGAGTGTCAGCGTTTGCGTGCTCGCGAGACGCTGGAAACCCTATTCGGAAGCCGGTGGGTGGATGTGGCGCGATTCAACCGGATCGACCGGCGCCATGCCCATCCCGGCATTTCTCTGAAGGTCCCCAGGCGCCTTGAGGACATAGCCGGTTTTACGCCGATGCCTCAGGAGTATCCCCTGGCAGTCGGCGAAGCTAAGTTTATCCTGATTGACCTTACGGAGCAGTTCCTTGGAGCATATGAGCATGGTCGACTGGCGTTTTCGGTACCGATAGCCACAGGCGAGAGAGGAAACGAAACCCCGACAGGCGAATTTGCAATCACCGCCGCCCACCGTCATCACCATTCATCTCGCTATACCATCGAGAAGACTAATACCCCGTATCCGATGAACTACGCTCTTCGATTCCATATCAGCCCGGTGGGCAACGTATACTGGATTCATGGGCGCGATATTCCCGGATACCCAGCCTCGCATGGCTGCATCGGATTGTACGATGAGCCGATGCAAAAAAAGTATTATGGATACCCCCATGAGCCGATCCTTGAGGATGCCAGGACCCTCTATAACTGGGTACTGGCGCCTCTACCGGAGGACGAGAAATATCGGATTCTGGACAGCGGGCCACGGGTGCTGATTGTCGGCCAAGCGCCGGTTCCACAGCGAGGATCAAGCCGGGCTCACTCAAGCGTAAAGTCTGCCCCACACGTCCCTTCCGGAGCGCAACATCAATTGGAAGGAATTGTGAAGTGACCTTATCATGCCGCAAATGAGATTATTCCGCGGGCATATCTTGAATCCGATCGCAGAAGATCGGTATACGCTTCATGTGGACGGAGGAATAGTCGTAGATGGAAGCGGCACAATGCTTGAAGTCGGGGAATATCATGAAGTAAAACAGCAGTATCCGAGTGCCACCGTAGTTGACTACTCGGATCGCCTGATCCTGCCCGGTTTCATCGACACCCACATCCACCTGCCTCAGTATGGGATGATTGCGCTGCATGGTAAAGAACTGCTGGAGTGGCTCAAGACGTATATCTTTCCCGCAGAGAGGGCGTTCACACCTGAGGTCGCCGATACCCTCTGCCCCCTTTTCTTTCGATCGCTCCTCTCCCATGGTGTGACTACCGCTGCCATCTATTGCTCGGTCCAGAAGGACAGTACCCACGTGGCCTTTGAGTGGGCGGAAAAAACAGGGATCAGGGCGATCATCGGGAAGGTCATGATGGACCAGAACGCTCCGGATGTCCTCCTGGAGAACACGTCGGAATCTCTTCAAGCAAGCGAGGATGTGTGCCGGACGTGGCACGGCGCAGCCAATGGAAGGTTACTCTACGCCTTTACCCCGAGGTTTGCTCCGACATGCAGCAGGGCTCTAATGAGGGCTGTGAGTGACCTGGCCGGCCAGTATGGTGCGTACATTCAGACCCATTTAGCCGAACATCCTGCTGAGCTACAATGGGTAAGAGAATTATTCCCGGAGACGCAAAGCTATACCGATGTCTACTTCAGGGCCGGCCTCTTAGGTCCAAAGACTATGCTGGCCCACGCAATCTATGTCAGCTCCGATGAGCGGCGCCTGCTAACCGAGACGGGGACCTGTGTGTCTCACTGCCCCACCTCAAACCTTTTCCTCAAGAGCGGACTCATGCCCCTGCGCGAGCTTATGGACATAGGGCTACGGATTGGTCTAGGGTCAGACGTGGGCGGCGGGCCAACCCTGTCTCCATTTGAAATCATGCGCTCGGCGATTTATGTGCACACGGCCCGCCGTTTTCTCCCTGATTTTCGTGGTGGAGACATTTCCCCGGCCACCGCCTTATATATGGCGACCCTGGGAGGCGCAAAGGCGTTGGGACTCGACGATACAATCGGCAGCCTTGATCGCGGCAAAGAGGCGGACTTCATCATTGTGAATCCACAAAGACTGAGCCCCTTCTCGACAGCAACAGGGACGGAACTCTCTTCCGAGACGCTGCTCTCCCGCATGATCTTTCAGGGAGATGACCGCATCGTCGAGCGGACCTACGTTCGGGGAGACCTCTGCTATGATCGCCGTTCGTGCGGAAAGAACGAGAGGGAGATCTGAAATCGATTCTACCTATGAAACACCGCTGGTTTGTCCGAGGCGACATCGACGGCTTCTTCGGCCTGTTCATCGACAATCTGCTACAGCTCATGGTGATCGCCGTGCTGGGTCGGCAGGTGAGCGGGCTGCCCCCAGAACTGATCACCGGGCGGATCCTTCCGGGCGCTGCCGTCTCGATCCTGATCGGTAATCTCCTCTATGCCTGGCAGGCGAGGCGGCTGATGCGCGAGAGCGGCCGGACCGATGTAACCGCCCTGCCGTACGGAATCAATACCCCAAGTCTCCTCGCCTTCCTGTTCCTGATCATGGGGCCCGTTTATCAGGAGACCGGCAATCCCACCCTGGCCTGGCAGGCCGGGCTACTGGCCTGCCTGCTCAGCGGAATCATGGAGACGGCGGGAGCCTTTGTCGGGGACCGGGTGAGACGCCATACGCCACGGGCAGCGCTGCTGTCGGCACTCGCGGGTGTGGCGATCACCTTCATCGCCATGGGTTTCACCTTCCAGATTTTTGCCACCCCCGCAATCGCACTGCTCCCGATGCTGATGATCCTGATCTCGTATGGCTCGCATGCCCGCCTGCCGCTTGGAATGCCCGGAGGCCTGGCCGCCGTCCTCGTCGGGACCGGTCTGGCGTGGATCCTGCGCGCGGCGGGTCTGCCGTACTTCCAGCCCTCAGCGGAACCTTATCGTCTGGCCCTCTATCCCCCCAGCCCAACCATAGGGGATCTCCTTGCCGTGCTGCAAGGGCCGATGGGATGGCGGTTCCTCTCGATCATCTTCCCGATGGGGCTGTTCAACGTGATCGGCTCACTTCAGAACCTGGAGAGTGCAGAGGCGGCCGGTGATCGATACCCCACGCGATCGTCGCTCCTGATCAACGGGATCGGCAGCGTGATGGCGGCCCTGTTCGGTAGCCCCTTTCCGACAACGATCTATATCGGGCATCCAGGCTGGAAAGCGATGGGCGCCAGAGCGGGCTACTCGATTCTGAACGGAACGATCATTGCCGCCCTGTGCTTGCTCGGAGGGGTCACCCTGATCCTCCACTATATTCCGATCGAGGCGACCCTCGGCATCCTGTTGTGGATCGGGATCATCATCACAGCCCAAGCCTTCCAGGAGGTGCCGAAACGGCATACCCTGGCCGTAGCCTTCGGCCTGGTTCCCTCACTGGCAGCCTGGGCACTCACTTTGATCGAGACGACCCTACAGAAGGCGGGCCGGACCTTGTTCGAGGTGGCGCCGGCCTTTGGGCGCGACCTGCATATCCACGGGATCATCGCGCTGAGCCAGGGGTTCCTGCTCAGCTCAATGATCCTCGCTGCCATCCTGGTATCGGTGATAGAGCGGGAGTTCCTGAGGGCGGCTGTCTGGACAGCGATTGCCGCAGGGCTGTCGATGATCGGTCTGATCCATGCTTACGATCTGGCCCCCTCAGGGGTGCAGAATAAGTTGGGGCTGGCGGCGGCGCCGGAATTCGCCCTCATGTACGGACTGAGCGGCCTGTTCCTGCTGGTGCTACATCTACGCGACAGTCGTTGTCAGTCCTAGGGAGAGTCCGACCCCTGGACCGCGTCAACCCCGGGGCCAGGAAGATAACTACATTCCCGCCTTCCTGTGCGCCGATGGCACCCGGGATCAGGGAGCCGGGGCCTTGGCTGCTTCTTTCGGGAGCAGGCGGTGCTCTTGAAACTGAAGTGTTGAAACCCCGATCTTTCCCCCTTGGGCGGAGATGATCATGCGGGACTTGGGAAGCCAGAGCCTCTCTACCTCGACGTACTCATCGGTAAAGACGGTGCTTTTTACAAGCGAACCCTTTTCGTCGAACTGAAAGATGGCCACCCGCTTGGACAAGAAGCCTTGAAGCGTCTGGACGTACTCTAAGACGTTGAGGCTCAACCATCCTTTTTCTATCCTCTGGTTGACCTGGAGGATCTGTTGACCCTTGATGCGGTACGTCGATGAGGATCGGTCGCCTTTCTTCACCATGCGTCCCAGTGGATGCTGATCCTCAGGGCCGAAGGCAACCGGCGCCTCCTCATGCTTGTGTGTGTCCATCTTCAGTCTATGGTTGACGATCGACTTCAGTATCCCGCTGGCCCATTCTGCCGCTTCCCGGTCTTGAAGCTCAACTTCCACCTTTCCGGAAGGGAGGACCGTCAGTTCACCACCCGATCGTTTTCCATCCCGGTCTACCTCTAGTGTTGCCTTAAAGCCCGGAAAGCGGTCCCACACGACGAGATGCTGGCGGGCCCCCTCCAGGAGGGCACGGGCATCAGGATCGTCGTGAACCTCCTGGGCTTCGAGGGGATTACCTGCAAAGACGAGAAGAAGGATAGCGAACAGCAGGCTTGGGATCCACCGTGACCGTCTTTTCATGAGTTCCGTTCTCCTCTCTAAGAGCACGTAGTCTCCACAGGACTGAGAACATTTCGCCGCATGCAGTGTAGGCCACACCGGAACCTGCGTCAAGTCGCCGTCCTCAAGCGTCTTCCTGGAACAGGGGGGTATGTTGAATTTACGCGATGAGTCTGCTAAGCTTAGACCAATAAAGACCGTGAGCGGCGTGGCCGACCGTGGAAAGTTTTTGCTAAACGTCCCCGCTTACCGTCATGTCATAACCATACGAATCGGGGCATGTCGAACAGGGAACGGACTAAGGCGACAGCATTGCAGGGGGATACGATGCGTAATGGACGGTTTAACGGCAGAACCTTAATAGCAGTGGCAGCGTCCTGTTTGATTCTTGGAGTGTTGGTCACGGCCTCCTTGAATCTTGTTCCACTCTCAAAGGCGACGACTGCGGGATTTTGGACTGAAAAACGGGAGAGTGGAGTATTTAGTACAAGTCAGATCTCAGACGGGAAGCTCTGGGTTCGGTTGGCGAAGGAGCTGACTCCCGCTGTGGCGAATATCAGCACCACTCAGGTGGTCAAGGGAAGGGGCGTCCCGTCTCGCGGCCCTTTCGGTGAGGACGACCCCTTCAACGAGTTCTTTAAACGGTACTTCGGTGAGAGCCCGCGGCAGTTCAAGGCGACCAGTCTTGGTTCCGGATTCATTATCAACAAAGATGGCTATATCCTGACAAATAACCACGTCGTTGAGAATGCTACGGACATTACTGTAAAGCTTGGAGATAGTCGGGAGTTCAAGGCCAAGGTAATCGGGAGAGACCCAAAGACTGATATTGCCCTCATTAAAATTGAGGCCTCCAATCTGCCTGTTATCCCGTTCGGCGACTCGGATAAACTGGAGGTCGGCGAGCCGGTCATGGCGATCGGTAATCCATTCGGTCTGAACCAGACGGTCACCACTGGCATTGTCAGCGCCAAAGGCCGGTTCATCGGAGAAGGCCCGTATGACAACTTTATCCAGACCGATGCCTCTATTAATCGGGGTAACAGCGGTGGACCGCTGATCAACGCGAACGGTGAGGCGGTGGGGGTGAACACCGCCATCCTGAGCCCTACAGGCGGTTCGATCGGAATCGGCTTTGCGATTCCTATCGCAATGATTAAGGAGGTTTTGCCGCAGTTGAAAGACCGTGGACAGGTCACCAGAGGATGGCTTGGCGTAGCGATTCAGCCGATTACCCCTGACTTGGGCAAGAAATTCTCCCTCAAGCAGACAAATGGCGCCCTGGTGTCGGATGTCATGGAGGGATCGCCGGCCGAACAGGCGGGAGTCAAGCAGGGGGATGTCATCGTGGAGTTTAATAGCAAGACAGTCAAGTTCTCCACTGAGTTGCCGCACATCGTGGCCAGCACCCCGGTGGGAAAAGAGGTCCCCATGAAAGTTATTCGCGACGGGGCCGAACTTACGCTGCATGTCAAGATTGGTGAGCTTAAAGAGGAGCAGGTGGTAGCCATGACGTCGTCCTCTCCGAAAACGAAGCTGGGGATCGATATTCAGGAACTCAATCCGGCGCTCTCCCACAAGTTCGGACTGAAGGGTGAGAAAGGGATTGTGATCACGGAGGTCGAACCTGATAGTCCTGGTGACGCGGCCGGGTTGCAACCCGGAGACCTGATCCTGGAGATCAACCGGGTACGGGTAACGACAGCAAACCAGGTCAGACGAGTCTTGGAGAAAACCAAGCCGGACGAACCGACTCTTCTTCTGATCAAGCGGGACGGTGGGACACGGTATGTGATCATCGGGTCCGAGGGGTAGGCGTAGCAGTTGTGAGCCTCCGCGTAAACGAGATATTCTATAGCATCCAGGGGGAATCGACCTATGCCGGTCGGCCATGTGTTTTTGTCCGCCTGACCGGGTGTAACCTTCGGTGCCGGTGGTGCGACACGACCTATGCGTACCACGGGGGCGAACGACGCTCAGTCGAGCAGGTGCTCGAACAGGTGCGGGCCTACAAGTGTCCGCTGATTGAGATCACCGGGGGGGAGCCGCTGCTACAGGAAGAGGTGTATCCTCTGACTGGTAGCTTGCTCCTTGAGGGGTACGAAGTCCTGATTGAAACAGGGGGAAGCCTCAGCGTTGATCGCCTCGACCCCATGGTGGTCAAGATCCTAGACCTCAAGGCCCCGGGAAGCGAGATGGACCCATGCAACAATCTTGATAACCTCCGGTATCTCGATAGAAAGGACCAGATCAAGTTCGTTGTCGCGGATCGCCAGGACTACGAGTGGGCCAAGCACGTGATGGCGGAACACGCTCTGGCTGAAAAGACCCAGGTTCTCTTCTCCCCGGTATTTGGTGAATTGCACCCTGGGATGCTGGCGGAATGGATCCTGGCTGATCGACTGGACGCCAGACTCCAGATCCAGCTTCATAAGTACCTGTGGGATCCGAATCGGCGAGGAGTGTAGTGAACCTGTCTGCGTGCGATTACGCACAGGCAGGCAAGCGGGCTGTCGTCCTGCTGAGCGGTGGGCTCGACTCCGCAACGGCGGCCGCGATGGCAAAGGCCGATGCGTACGAACTGCACGCTCTCACCTTTCGCTACGGCCAGCGTCATGCGCGCGAGGTGGAGAGCGCGAAAAGGATTGCGGCCGCTCTCGGTGCCGTCCAGCACCTGATCCTTGACCTCGGCCTTCGGCAGATTGGCGGTTCGGCCCTGACCGCTGACATTCCGGTACCGAAGGGCCGCGAGTTGGAGGAGATCGGGGCCGGTATCCCCATCACCTACGTCCCCGCCCGTAACACCATCTTTCTTTCTTATGCGCTGGCTTGGGCGGAGGTGATCGGTTCTGGAACCATCGTGCTTGGGGTCAACGCGATCGACTATAGCGGGTACCCGGATTGTCGGCCGGAATTCATCGCGGCCTTCGAGCAGATGGCGAATCTGGCGACCCAGGCCGGCGTTGAAGGCGGGTCCAAGCTGACCATCCACACCCCGCTGATCCGCTTGACTAAGGCCGAGATCATCCGGCGAGGCGCTGCCCTTGGGGTCGACTTCCGACTCACCTGGAGCTGCTACGACCCGACTCCGGACGGACAGCCGTGCCGCGCCTGTGACAGTTGCATCCTGCGGGAGAAAGGCTTCGCCGAAGCCGGCATCCCCGACCCCGGCCCTACTGCCTCGTATTGACCGTCTGTTGAGCGATAATCATCCTGGATGCATCGGTCTCTACCCAGGCGCTCGCTTATCCCAAGAGCAGCGATAGGATAGGAGTCCCTGATGCTTACCATCTGGCTCCCAGCGGTCAGCGTTTTCAAACAGATAGGAAATGGAGTGGTGACCCGTCCGGGACTCGAACCCGGGACTCCCTGCTTAAAAGGCAGGAG
Source organism: Candidatus Methylomirabilis sp. (assembly GCA_002634395.1). Classification (GTDB taxonomy): domain Bacteria; phylum Methylomirabilota; class Methylomirabilia; order Methylomirabilales; family Methylomirabilaceae; genus Methylomirabilis; species Methylomirabilis tolerans. The sequence continues at coordinate 10,477 of NSJM01000004.1, read as the reverse complement.
CTCTGCCAACTGAGCTAACGGGTCGTTATGCAGAAAGCTTGCGGTACGGCGATCCAGAGGAAGCTTAGCGTGTCAGCCCCCACTGCCGCAAGGCCGGCGTTGAGCGAAGGATCGTCTGGTCCCGCCGGGGCCCTGTGGAGATGAGCCCCGCCTTGACCCCTGTCAGCCCCTCAATCCGCTCGATATAGGCCCGGCAGTTGGGCGGCAGGCGCTTGTATGAGGTGATGCCGGCAATGCTCTCGTTCCAGCCTGGCACCTCTTCATAGATCGGTTCACACGCCTGCAGAAGACCGGTCTCGTTCGGAAATTCTCGAAGGATCGCGCCGTTACAGCGGTAACTCGTGCAGATCCGGATCGAGTCACAGGCATCCAGGACGTCCAGCTTCATGAGGGCGAGGGCCGAGAGGCCGTTGATCCTGGCGCTGTACCTGACGGCAACGGCATCGAACCAGCCGCAGCGCCTCGGGCGCCCCGTTGTGGCCCCAAACTCCTGCCCCCGTGTCTGTAGCATCTGACCGATCGCATCCGTCAGCTCCGTCGGCATCGGACCCTCGCCGACGCGCGTCGTATAGGCCTTGGTGACGCCGAGGACGCCGTCGATCGTGAGCGGACTCACCCCAATCCCGGTGCAGGCGCCTCCGGCTGTGGCGCTCGATGAGGTAACGTAGGGGTAGGTACCGAGATCGACGTCCAGGAGGGTCCCCTGCGCCCCCTCAAACAGGACACTCTTCCCAGTTTTGATCAGATCGTAAATGACGAGGGAGCTGTCCACCACGAAACCGCGAATGCGCTCGAATTGCTCAAGTTGCTCCGCCGCCATCTTTTCGTGATCCAGCTCCTGCAGTTCCTGATGCTGCGGGAACTGGGCTCGCTTCTCTTCAAGGTTACTGCGGAGCCGCTCCTTGAAGAGGTCGCGGTCGATCAGATCGCCCACCCGGATCCCTGTCCTCGCCATCTTATCGACATAGGCCGGACCGATCCCGCGTCCAGTAGTCCCGATCGGTCGACCCTCTCGGAGCCGCTCCAGCTCGACGTCCAGGATCTTATGGTAGGGAAGCACCAGATGCGCGTTCTTACTGATAAAGAAGTTCTCCTCGATCTTCACGTGCAGCTTTCTGAGCTGATCCATTTCCTGGATGAGGGCGGTCAGATCAATGACCACGCCGTTCCCCAGTATACAGGCCTTCCCCTTCCTCAGCACGCCTGAGGGGACCAGGTGCAGGACGATCTTCTCCTCCTCCACCACGACCGTATGGCCGGCGTTGGTCCCACCCTGGTACCGGGCCACCGCATCGAAATACTCTGAGAGAAGATCAACGATCTTCCCCTTCCCTTCATCGCCCCACTGTGTACCGACAACAATTACATTGGCCATCGCCGTTCTCCACGTTCGACCTCGCCACAAAACCGCTCGACCGGGACCCGCTCCTCAGCCCCGGAGGCCAGATCCCTGATGAGCAACTCGTCCTGAGGCAAATGAGGTAAGCCCAGCACGATCGCTCGGCCGATCCCGGACGCTATCGCATAGTCAAATGAGCCTTGTAGGTCCCGCTTAATGATATCCCGTGCCGCCGAGTAGCCCTGTTCCCGCAGAAGCCGAGCGATGCGAAGGGCATACCGTTTGTCGGGGTTAAAATCGATAATCAGAAATCTCTGGCCGGTCACAATGGAAGGCCGACCCTCTGCAGCCACAGCCTCCAGGACTTTCTCCATGTCGAAGGCGAAACCGGTGGCGGGGCAGGGGTAGCCGAACCCACCGATCAGATCGTCGTACCGGCCACCGCGTGAAATCTCCGAGCCCAGGCCCTGCGCAAATGCCGTAAAGGTTACGCCGGTATGATACTCGAAGGCCCTCGCTTCGCCAAGATCGATAATCACCTGGTCCGCCAGACCGTACTGCTCCAGGACCTCATAGACCTGAGCGAGGTTTTTCAAGGCCTCCTGCGATCGCCGGTTGGGCGCCAAGTCCTGCGCGCGAGCCAGGACCTCCTTCCCTCCGTAGAGCGTCGGCAGATCCAGGACAGCCTGCTTGGACTTGTCGTCCGCGTCCAGCCCTCGCAGGAGCAGCTCGATCTCGAGGGTATCTTTCCTGTCGATGGCCGAAACAAGCGCTCGGCGTCGATCGGGTGCAGGCCCAAGGGCATCGACAAGCCCCCGCACATATTCGATCTGACCGACATCGATCTGAAAGCGCTGCAGGCCGAGAGCCCGGCATCCCTCCACCGCCATCGCCACCATTTCGGCATCGGCCTCCGGACGCTGCAGCCCGATCAGCTCTACCCCAAGCTGGACACATTCGCGCTGTCGACCGGACTGAGGGGCTTCGTAGCGAAAGATGTTTGTCACATACGAGAGACGCAACGGCAAGGGCCGGTACCGAAGCGTGGTCGCTGCAAGGCGCGCCACCTGGGGGGTCGGGTCGTACCGCAGCGCCAGTAGACGGCCGGTCTGCCGGTCGACGAACTTGAAGATCTTGTCTCCGCCCTCTCCCTCCGAGTCCCCTGAAAAGACCTCCAGGTATTCAAACGTCGGGATGATGACCTCGTGGAACCCCCATCGTTCAAAGACCGTAAGGATCTGGCGCTCAGCCAAGCGGCGCAGTGCGGTCTCCTCCGGTGGGAAGACCCGGACGCCTTTTGGGATAGCGGTCTTGGAGGAATATTCGAAGTCGCTCATGGGAGATCAGCGTTCAGCGCTCAGCGTTCAGCCTTTCCTGACTGCTGGCCGCTGACGGCTGTTTTTAGGCCTTCACAAGCTTGACGAAGACGATGTTGGGGAGCCGCCGGATCTCGTCGATGACATGAGCGGGAACAGGATTATCGACATTCACCACAGACACGGCCCGGCCACCAGGCTGCTCCCGCCCCAACTGCATGCCGGCGATGTTCACCCGGTGTTTTCCAAGCAGGGTACCGATCGTCCCGATGACTCCTGGTACGTCCAGGTTGGAAAAGATCAGGAGGTACCCTTCGGGGATGGCTTCCAGCCGGAATTCGTTGATCCGGACGACCCTTGGCTCGCGGCGGCTGAAGAGCGTCCCTGCCACCTCACTCGTGCCACGGTCGCCCTTGATCGAGACGGTGATGAGGCTCGCGTAGTCGGCTTCCTCCAGCACCTTACTCTCGATGATCCGGATGCCGCGTCCTTTTGCTAGAGCCAGGGCGTTGACGTAGTTGACCTCATCACCCAGGAAGGGGTCCAGCGCCCCCTTGATGACGGACGCAGTGAGCGCCGCCGGGTCGTAGCCCGCAATCTCACCCCGGTAATCGATCCGAATCTGGCGCAGCCCCCCCTCGGCAAGCTGAGAGGCCAGGCGGCCCAGTTTCTCGGACAGGGTGAGGTACGGCTGAAGCACCTTGTACACCGCCGGATCGATCGACGGGGCATTGACGGCGTTCCTGATGAGTCCCTTCTGGAGGTACTCAATCACCTGCTCGGCGATCTCGACGGCGACATTCTCTTGCGCTTCTTCACTCGCTGCGCCGAGGTGCGGGGTACAGATAAAGTTGTTCAGCGTCAACAACGGCGCGCTCTGGACCGGCTCCTGTTCAAACACATCCAGGGCCGCTCCGGCAACCTTACCGGCCTTCATCGCCTCATGTAGCGCCGCCTCGTCGACGATTCCGCCCCTCGCGCAGTTGACGATCCGAACCCCCGTCTTCATCTGTGCGATAGCCTCGCGATCGATGAGATGGTACGTCTCCGGGGTGATAGGGGTGTGGATCGTAATAAAATCCGATCGTCGGAACAGCTCCGGGAGTTCCACCAGTTCGACCCCCAGCGCTATAGCAGCCTCCTCAGAGACAAAGGGATCAGAGACGATCACGCGCATGGCGAACCCTTTAGCGCGTCTGGCGACCTCGCATCCGATCCGTCCCAAACCGATAATCCCTAATGTCTTGCCTCCCACCTCGACGCTGAGGAACGCGCTTTTCTCCCACCGGCCGCCCTTCATTGAGGCAGTGGCCTGTGGGATATTCTTGGCGAGGGACAGCAGGAGCGAGAAGGTATGCTCGGCGGTGGCCAGGGTATTGCCGCTCGGGGCATTCATCACCAGGATCCCGCGAGCCGTCGCCGCCTCGACATCAATATTATCCACCCCCACGCCGGCCCTCCCGACTACCTTAAGTCGGTGCGCGGACCGCAGGATCGGTGCGTTTACCTTAGTGGCGCTTCGGACGATCAGGCCATCATAATTGTCAATGCACTCTTGCAACGCCTCGGGGCTCAACTTGGGCCGCTCATCGACCTCGATCGCCTTGGCTTGGCGCAGCACCTCAATGCCGCGTGGCGAGAGACCATCGGTCACGAGGACTCGTATTCGTTTCTCTTGACTGAGTTCATCCATATTGTTGTCCGTCCCGGAGAAAGGCGAAGCGCTGGAGGCGCTCTCAGCCTGCCTGAGCCAGTACCTCCTGGACCGCCCGCACCCCCTCGCCCAATTTCAACGAATACCCGAGGTCGATGAGGGTTCGTTCCAGCGCCGCCAGGCAGACGACGACGTCGGATTCATCAGCATATCCCAGATGGGCCAGGCGGAAGATCTTCCCTTTGAGTTGAGCCTGTCCGCCGGAAATGGTGATGCCGTGGGCCGCTCGAAGCCTCTTCACGATAGCACCGGCCTCGATACCCGGCGGGGCAGTAATGGCGGTCAACGCTGGGGTAGGCCGCTCGGTGAACAGTTCAAGTCCGAGCGCCCTGACGCCGGCGCGAGTCGCCCGCGCAAGCCGGTCATGCCGCGCGAAGAGCGCGGTAAGGCCCTCCGCCTTGATCGCGGCAAGAGACTGCTCCAGTGCCACGACCAACGAGACCGCCGGCGTGAAACTGTTCTGGTTCTTCTCCAGGCTCTTCCGCTCTGCCGTAAAATTGAAGTAGAACTTTGGGAGGCGGGATCGCTGCACCATAACCCATGCCTTGTCAGACACCCCGCAGAAGGCGAGGCCAGGCGGGATCATCAGCGCCTTCTGAGAGCCGCCCACGACCACGTCCACCCCCCAGGCATCCATCGGCAGGTTCGCCACCCCCAAACTCATAATGGCGTCCACGACCAGGATGGCGGGCGTCTTTTTGACAATCCTGGCGATCGTCTCAATATCGTGCAGGACGCCCGTAGAACTCTCAGTGTGCGTGGCAAAGACCGCCTTGATCGAGGGATCGGCCGCAAGAGCTGCCGCCACAGTATCAGGCTCTACGGCGCGTCCCCAGTCCACATCGATGTAGGACGGCTGAAGGCCGTAGGCCTCACAGATCTCCCCCCAGCGCTCACCGAACTTACCGCTCCGGATGACCAAGGCCCGGTCGCCTGGCGAGAGCGTATTCACGACCGCGCCTTCCATCCCACCCGTGCCGGATGAGGTGAATACCAGCACCTCGTTCTTGGTTTGGAAGAGGAATTGAAGCCCCTCCCGGACTCGGCCCAGAAGGGCTTCGTACTCCGGACCACGATGGTACAGGATCGGCCTGGCCATTGCCAGCAAGGCTTCCGGGAGGACCGGAGTCGGGCCAGGGGCTAACAGATGTCGCTTTTTCATTGCCGCCTTTCTCGTGTGTATTGAAGCCGATACGTGCCTTCAATCCGTGCCGACTATATCCAAAACGGCGAGCGACTGTCAAGGTGAAACGCGGCCCGGAAAGGCCGGGCGCGTATCCGTCGTTTACTCCTCGGTCTCTGCTCCCCCTCCGGTCGCCCCCTCTTTCTCTGCAGCCTCCTCCATCATCTGGTCGAAGTCCTCGCCGACATCCTCGCCCATCTCTTTTCCCATCCGCTTAGCCCAGCGCGCGACACTCTTCGGATCATTCTCATCAAGATCGCCGAAATTGCTGGGGTCAGCCATTCGATCGAAGCGGCTCTCTTCGGACTTGACCACTGCGAACCGGGAGAGCAGACGCGTCAATTCCCGACCCCCACAGCGGGGGCAGATGGGCGGATCAGGGTTGTTGATATTCCGAACCAGCACACTCACCCGCTTCTGGCAACCGCCACACGCATATTCATAAATCGGCATCATCCACCTCGTGTCTTCTACCACCCATCACCTTCCGGTACTTACCACCATCTCCCGTAAGCAGTTACCAAATCCCCCCCACCCCTGTCAAGTGTCGTTGCCTCCCCGGGGGCTTCCGTCATTGCGAGCGCAGCGAAGCAATCTCACCGTCTTTGACAAACTCTCCCCCTCGTCTCCCCGGTACCCTCTGAGTACGAAGCGGAAGTTTTTTGTTCTCCCCTCGCCTCCTTTGGAGGAGAGGGCGAGGGTGAGGAGGTCCTAGCAAATCTTGACAACCCCTTGAAAAGGCGGGACAATCGCCGCAACTATTAGGGATACTTTCGAGGGGGAAAGGCTGCGGGCCAAAGGTGCGATAGGTCGTCAGTCATGGTGTCGTCTTACGCGACTCATTTAACAGTTAGCCAGCCGCAGGAGTATCCTAAATCTTGAAGTTAAGTGACTATGACTTCGTCAACTTGTTCACGTAGAGCGAGAGAGCGTTTGAGGGCTGACATCAGGTGCTCTCTTGCACAACACTCGAGGTTTGCTTGTTCCGTCTGTGGTGCCATACCGATAGTATTTCACCATATCGAGGAATGGTCAAAGAGGTTCTCTAATGATGCAGAGTATATGATTCCAATTTGCGACAAATGCCATAGGCGAATCCATGGGCACGGTGGGACTGTCTTCTCAAAAGATGAGCTATATCAGCACAAGACCACACCCAAGAGGCCAGAAATCTTGAAAGATACGCTGCCTCTCGGGGCAAAGAAGCATTACTCCTTCTTTGTGGGCAGCAACTTCATCGCCGACGGAGAGAGAGGATCCTTGTTCAGGCTCCCTGGTGGCCATTCACTCATGTCGATTGACACAACATTAGGGACATTGGGATTGTCCGTCATAGTTGGTCTTGGCAGTGGTATGCCGGTATACCTAATCAAACAAAATGAGCTATTGATCTCTACAGACGATATCTGGGATATGAGATACTCCGGTAGCGCGCTCAAGATCTGGAGAATCGCCGGCGGAAGGAAGAGTGTGTTTGTGGATCTGGCGATTGAGCCAGACGTCATCATAATGAGAGAAATGAATACCAGCTTCAATGGTAAGCCGTTCCGCATCCGGAAACTGAGGGCTCCTCAGCGGCGGTCGGTTAAGAAGATTGAAAATCAAGTGAAGGAGTATGAGGAGATTTATTACGAACTGTCAAAACGAATCGATGGTCAACCTCGGGTAGGTGGTGTTTACGATGGAATTGACATTGACGCCCTTGTAAGGGAGCCGGACAGGGATAGGGTGAAGAGGCGACTCGAGCAGGATCTCTACCATCGGTTTTGTAAGGAGTTCACGTGGGACTGGGTTTACTACCAGTGGGTCCTGGACGGTGTACTCAAGCATTCATCTGTCTTTGGTAAGTCCGAGCCGGAGATAGTTGCGCCCGAGTTCCGGGCACTGGAGCACAAGATTGGAAACATCAAAGCCCGATACAGCCAGCAATTTGCGGCACTAGGCGATGTGGTAGTTGAGTATAACGGCATAGTCTTCCAAGAGAATATCCTCTTCTGAGGACACAGCGCATGTCGAATGAAGATGTTACCGATCGGGGAGATAGGTAACAAAAAGTCGAGGAACATGGGTTACACATGGTGATGTGAAAAGGTACCGGGCACCTATCGAGCCGTAACTATCCGATATTCTTGAAACCGCTGGGTGCTTCTTTGCAAGCGACATCCTGGGCAGGCGAGCGATAAAGCCGTTACCGCGGATCGACGAGCACCAGGCCCCCACATCCTGGAGGTCACGAGCCATACCCCACGCTGGACAAATCAGCGAGTTATGAAGGATGGTTGACATCCGATAGCCTTGGTGTTTGAATGGGCCTGAAGAAGGCTCGCAGGAACCTCGCAATGCACGGAGTCTCCTCGATGAGGCCAGTACGGCATTCCAGGATCCCCTGTCGAAGACGATCGACGATCCCCTGCATTCTGAAGACGAAGAGCGCTTCGTTCTGCTTGGCCACTCCCATCGAACGAAATCGTCTCGTGGTCGTTGTACATACTGAACGGGGTGACCGAATACGACTCATCAGCACGAGGCTCGCAACCAACTATGAAAGGGTGACACATGAAGAGAGCAAAGCGTGACCCCGACATGCTGGAAGAGTACGATTTCAGCGGCGGCGTGCGAGGTGAGCATGCCAAACGATACGCCGAAGGCGCGAACGTGGTCGTCATTGATCCCGACGTAGCGGAGTTATTTCCCAGATCACGACACGGTCAATGAAGCGCTGCGCGGGCCGGCCGCTATCGTCAAGAAGCGACAGCGGAAGGTCGAACCGGCGGCTTCCCGCGGACGCGCCGCCGTACGGCGGTGAGATCCGGTGTTAGCCCGCCAAACGGGCGCTCCCGGATTCGACACGGTTGAGTTCGCGGTCGCGGGCTTGTATGCTTGAGGATAGATAGTAGGAAGGAGAGGAGTTTTCATGACAGCCAAAGACACAGTGCGGGCGCTTTTGGATCGTCTCCCGGACGATTGCACCCTCGACGACGTGCAATACCACCTCTATGTCGTGCAAGCCGCCGCCCGTGGCGAAGGGGACGAGAAGGCGGGTCGGACTGTTCCCCACGAACAGGTTGACGCAGAGTTGCGCCGCAAGTGGCTGCTCGGACGCGCCGGGTAATCTGGGCCGAGTCGGCGCGTCAAGCGCTCGACGAGGTTGTCGCGTACATCTCGCAGGAATCGCCAGACGGTGCGGTCCGTGTACTCACTCGTGCTCTGGATACGGCTGCAAGTCTCTCGACACTTGCGGAACGAGGCCGAATGGTAAAGGAAGTCGGCGACTCAGCCCTCCGTGAGTTGCTCGTGTACGACTACCGCATGTTGTATAAGGTGTATGAGGACAGAGTGATCATCCGCGCCTTTCTTCACGGTGCTCGTGACTTTTCTAAATGGCGACGCGAGCAGGCACCGGAGCTTTGAGTTACACAGGAACCCCAGACCATCACCCCCCCGCTCGTCATTGCGAGGCATAGGCGAAGCAATCTCCCTGGTCTTACCGGCCCAATACCATGACGCAGAATACTACAGTGAGATTGCCGCGGTCGCTGCGGCTTCCTCTCAATGACCACTGAGGAGACTTTTGGGACAATGAGCGCGAATACGACTCAGCGATTAAGCGGCTCAACGAGCTGTTAAATGAAATCGGTGATAACGAACACCATCCCCTGTATGGGCTATTAGATACGCTAAGCACATTGATTCACGATGACGAAGAAACGCATCATCCCATGCCTGAATGTACGGGAGCTGACATGCTTCGGTTGTTCATGGAAGAGCATGGGTTGAACCAAACGGACTTGTCAGACATCGACTCTCAGGGCGTCGTATCCGAAATCCTGAATGGCCGGCGGGAATTGAACATTCGGCAGGTTCGTCTTTTGGCAAAGCGGTTTCAGGTGTCACCCGCCGTGTTCATCTAAGCTATGTGCAAAGTACCTCACCCTATCCTAGGCGAAATCCTACTGGAGGAGTGTCTGAAGCCGATGGGTATCACGCAGTACCGTCTAGCAAAGCAGATCGGCGTACCGCAGCGACGCATAGGCGAGGTCGTGACGGGACAGCGCACCCGGTTTTGTGACAGTAAGGCGCACTGCACCTTGCACTCGATTTTGGGAGGACGACCCTGATGGAATTGCTCGCGTGGCTGATCCCGTTGCTGCTAGTCGTGGCGATCTTTGCGCTGGGCGCGCGCGCCCTCTTGGCGTCAAGGCGCTCCGGGCAACTTCTAATCTGCACAACCTGCGGTGCTCAGACTGACGAGACTCGATCAAAGACTAAAGGCTCATTTGTGATCGAGGTCGTGCTTTGGTTGGCGTTTGTAATTCCCGGCCTTCTCTATAGCTTGTGGCGCCAGTCAACTCGCCAGAAAGTATGTCCCGCATGTGGAAACGCGACGCTGATCTTGGCGAACACACCCGATGGACGCAAGCGTGCAGAACGGTCTTCAGAAGGGAAGAGTTGAGGTGGCGGGAGAGCATTCATGGGAATAATAAACAAAAGCCGGCAGCGAGACACCTCCGAAAGTCGCAGCCTCACAGCCGCGAGCCTCACGACCGCCGCCCTCGACCGGGTGAGTGCCGCAAAATATGTCCTGCCGAATCGCCTTGTATGCGGTGTTGGAGTACGTAGCTTTAACTTGACTTCCTGTTTAGTCGCTGATAGCCTCCCCCTGTGAGCAGGATTCGTGGGCCGCGGCGTATAGAGGTAACCAGAGGCTCGATCGCTTCACTCTGACACCGAGGAGGGAACATGGCGAAGAAACAGGTTCGACTCCGTCGCAGTTGCGGCGCAATGGCCGCGCATATGATGTTGTTGGAGAAGTTTCCAGCGTTCCGCGCCAACCAGATGCGTCTTGAAGGCGCTACGGACAGGCGGCGTCAAGTAGCATTCGATGCCAAGGCCATCCCCATTGTCACCGTCAAGACGATCGTCCA
>NSJM01000091.1 GCA_002634395.1 Candidatus Methylomirabilis sp. | reverse complement strand
CACTACAAGAGCAGCGCATCCGAGGCCCACGAGACGGTGGAGGCGGTAGAGCGACTCGGTCGCCGAGCGGTCGCCATCCAGGCTGATCTGGCGGAGCCGGATCAGGTCGAGGCGCTTGCCGACCGTGCCATTGGGGCATGTGGAAAGGTTGACGTCCTGGTGAACAGCGCCGCGATCTTTCGGAGGACGCCGCTCGAACATCTCACCCTAAAGGACTGGGAACAGTTCCTGCGCATTAACCTTACGGCCCCGTTCCTGCTGGCCAGGAGACTTGGCCTGCTGATGCGGCGGCAGGGAGCCGGGAAGATCATCAATGTCGCCGATGTCGCAGGGATCAAACCGTGGGCCGACTTCCTGCCCTATTCTGTCTCCAAGGGGATGTTGATCACTATGACCCAGGGGCTGGCGAAGGCGCTGGCGCCGGAGGTCCAGGTGAACGCCGTCGTCCCCGGTACCGTCCTGCCGGCGGAGGACTATAGTGAGAAGGAGCGGGAGTCGATCGTGAAGGGCACACCCCTTAAGCGAATCGGCGACTCGTCCGACATTGCCAACACCGTTCTCTTCCTTGTGGAGGGCTCGGATTTCATCACTGGTCAAGTCGTAGTGGTGGATGGGGGCCGATCGATCCAGTGAGAAACCAGGCAGGATGAGATGAGTCACATCCAAAGGAAGCCCCCAAGCGTGCAGCCGACTCTCTACCTGAGGCAAGTAGAATTGGGCGAGATGGCCAACTACGTCTATCTCATCGGGTCAACCACAACGAAAGAGGCTGCGGTGATTGATCCGGCCTGGGAGATCGACAGGATCGTCGAGATCGCCAAAGCAGACAGCATGACAATCACTCACATCCTCGCCACTCATACCCACCCTGATCATGTGGGTGGCAAGCTGTATGGTCTTCAAATTCAGGGAATCGCGGAACTGCTCGAGCGAGTAGACGCGAAGGTGATAGTCCACAGAGCTGAGGCCGACCACCTGACCCCTCTTGCCGGATCGAACATCGTGCGAGTTGATCATGGGGATACTCTGCATCTCGGTGATGTCGCCGTCACAATTCTCCATACTCCTGGCCACACGCCGGGGTCTCAATGTTTTCTGGTGCAGGATCATCTGATCTCTGGCGACACGCTGTTCATCAGCTCGTGCGGCCGAGTCGATCTCCCCGGCAGCAGTCCCGAGCAGATGTACGATTCGCTGACCAACAGATTGATGAAGTTGGACGACAAGACCGTAGTCCTGCCCGGCCACAACTATGCTGCCGGCCGTACCTCCAGCACTATCGGCGAGGAGCGGAAAAAGAACCCCTGTCTTCAGTACCGCTCCTTGACTACGTTCCTCCGCGCCATGGGCAATGCCTGAATCCGGCGGGGCGCCGATCTCTCGACAATACTCAAGACCAGTCTACTCGGCTTCCAGGCTCTCCACCTACGAGTCCTGCCCCCTTCAATTCAGGTTTCGCTATATCGACCGGATCCCTCGAACGGAGGAGTCGATTGAGGCCTACCTTGGCTCACGGGTCCATGAAGCGCTGAACACACTGTACCGAACGCTTCAGCTTGGCGATGAACTAAGTCTGGCTGATCTGTTGAACGACTATCATGGACAGTGGGGACAGCACTGGCATGACCAGGTCAAGATCGTCAAACAGGACCGTTCGGTTGAGTATTACAAAGAGGTTGGCGAGCGTTGTCTGGTGAACTACTATCAGACTCATGCGCCATTCAACCACGGACAGATACTGGGATTAGAATATCAGGTATCCGCCTCCCTTGATCCTCATGGCTATTATAAGATTCAAGGATATATCGACCGTCTTGTGAGCGTCGGGTCGGGACGTTATGAGATCCATGATTATAAGACGTCCGGTCGTCTACCGCGCCAGGGAGATCTCGATGCCGATCGGCAACTGGCCCTCTACCAGCTTGCGGTAGAAGGGATGTGGCCTGATGCCAAAGAGGTCGAGTTGGTCTGGCACTACCTGGCCTTTGGAAAGGAGCTCCGTTCAAGGCGAACACCGAATGCGCTCGAAAGACTGAAAAGTGCGACAATCGCCGTCATCGACCGGATTGAGGCCGATACCGAGCTCAAGCCGATCAAAAGCAATCTCTGCCACTGGTGCACCTACCAGAACATCTGCCCGCTTTGGGGGGATCGCCCCGATTCAACCCCTGTCCAATCGACAAACACCTGCGGCAATGGGCGATCGATGGGCGCCCATGGCTCCGCCGAGCGAGGCGGGCTTGACCTGCAATCTATTTCTCGCGATGCGCTTCAGGAGGCGATTGCGGTGGCGGCCGAGCAGGAAGGGGCAGAGGTCCGTTTTGTCGAACACGGTCAGCTCTGGATCAGCATGGGTCAATTGCAACCGACGATCAACCTGGACGGTACGGTGGACGGGTGGGTCCGGCTATCCACCGAAAGCTTATCTCTGCTTTTCAGGCAGGTAGAACTGGCGCGGTTGAGTGCCCCATTTGTTGACAAGCTGCAGCGGTACCTTGCGTTGTGACACCCGTTTACACTCTGTCCTCTCACGCCGATAGGCCGATCCATAGGGTAGGGAACCGATGCCAGGAATAAAAGCCTCATGCGCAGAGAGTCTGACAGTTCACTGCCTTCCCCGCACGCCGCACCCCCTGCGGTACGCGCGGGTTTTAACGCCGATTGGACGGCTCTATGTGGCCCATTGTGGCAAGGTGATCTGCTGTGTCACCCTCGGGTCGGATGGGCGTCGCTTTGAGCAGGCATGCACGAAAACGTTCGGCGTTCGACCGATACGGGATCCCCGCCTACCGGAAGAGATGGCCAAACAGATATTGGATCATCTGGCTGGGAGGCGACGCTTCTCCGGCCGGATTGATCTATCCCGCCTCACACCCTTCCAGCAGAGGGTCTTACGAAAGGTCCGAACAATCCCCGTAGGCGAAGTGCGCTCGTATCGATGGGTCGCACAAGCGATCGGTTCGGAGCGAGCAGCTCGTGCGGTCGGGACGGCCTTGGCCGAGAATCCGGTCCCGTTATTGATCCCGTGTCACCGGGTGGTCAGGAGCGACGGCCGCCTTGGGGAGTATTCCGGGGGTGGCCCTTCGGTAAAGGCGACGTTGCTGGCTTTCGAAGGCGTCGATCTGGATGGTGTGATAGGCCTGCGGAGCCGCCGCAAGATCACAATCGTCCGCCGACGTAAGGCCGGCGCGGATCGCCCGGTTTCTGCAGCTTGACAGCCCTGAGACCCTTGGCTATAGTAGGTACGCCCTTGTGCCGGCGTAGCTCAGTTGGCAGAGCAGCTGATTCGTAATCAGCAGGTCGAGGGTTCGAATCCCCCCGCCGGCTCCAGTCGTTTGACCTGTCCGCCGTCGGGCAGGTCGGCGCGTTGTGCGGTCGGTGCATCGCCGCACAACAGTATCGCGTGAGTTCCGCTCTTACACGGCTCAGCAATCGTATCACGATGTGGGATGACATCGAGAGGCGTATTGCGGAGGCTGTCGATCACTACCTGTTGATCGTGTTCCCCAATTGTTCTGGTGCAACGTGGTATAATGATTTCGTTGATCCCCTGTAGCCTGGAGTATCACATGAAGAAGCAATATCTTGGCGGATTCGCTACGGTACTGATTGTCCTTGCCCTCCAGGGGTCAAGTCTTGCGCTTGAAGGCAAATCACCGGAAGCCGAGCGCAAGCCGGCTGCGAATCGGGCGACAACGGCGGAGGCGCATTACGAGCTCGGCGTCTCGTACCATGAGCGGATGTTTACCGATCTCGACCAGGCGATTACCGAGTACGAGCAGGCAGTCAAGCTTCGGAGCGATTTCGCCGAGGCACACTACCATCTGGGGCTCTCGTACCATACGAAGGCCAAATTGGGTGTTGACGATAAGGCGCTCTACCGCAAGGCGCTGAAAGAGTACAAGTTATATCTGCAGTACCTGCCTAAGGGGCCATTGGCCGAAAAGGCTCGGCAGAACATTAAGGTTGTGACGCCGAGACTTCGATAGGCGTTCGGTGCAAGGGTGATGAGTGATGGATTGCTGTAACGGGGTCGGCAGGCGTAATTTCTTATTGTTAGTCGTGGGGTCTTTGCTTGGATTCGTTGTCCCTCGGCGCGCCTATGGTTTCACCATCATCTCTGAAGCTGATGAAAGCGAGATCGGCAAGAGGGCGGATCAAGAGATTCTCGGGCATTTTGGGCGCTACCGCGATCAGCAACTGCAAGCGTATGTGGAATCGATCGGTCAGCGACTGCTCGATGGGATTGGCCCAACCAGTTTCCGCTATAGCTTCAAGATTATCGATGTTCCCGAAGTCAACGCGATGGCTTTGCCGGGCGGCTATATCTACATCACTCGAGGCATGCTGGCGATGCTGAATAGCGAGGCGCAACTCGCGGGGGTCCTCGGCCACGAGATCGGCCACGTCACCTCTCGTCATGCGGCGAAACAGCTCACTAAGGCATTCGGCGCGCAGATCCTGTCGCTGGGCCTCATGGCCGCGAGCCCTGGCGGTCGTCAGAACACAGGGGAGTGGGCGAAGGTGTCGGGAGCCATCTTCGAGCACGTGCTCTTGGGGTATGGTCGAGAGGCGGAGTTGGAGGCTGACGAATTGGGGCTCCGCACGGCCCAACGCGCCGGGTATGATCCAGAGGAAATGGTGGCTTTCCTCAAGGCGATGAAGGTAAAGGAGCGACTGGAGGCGTTGGGCTATCACGGCTTTCAAGGGACCCATCCGGAGACTATCGATCGAGTCGTGAAGGCCGAGACCATGGCGTCCATTCTTATTGAGCAAAGCGGCGGCAGTATCGAGGTAAAGGCGAACGAGTATAAAGCGCACCTCGACGGTCTCGTGTACGGAGCGAAGCGTGATAATCGTCACCTGAGGATCTACGTGGCCAAAGATGGAGATACACCCACAACCGTGGCCAGGGATGTGTTGGGCGATCAGCAACTGGCGTGGGAGGTGGCGAATCTGAACGGGATCAAGGAGGCGATGCCCTTCCATGAGGGGGACCAGGTGAAACTGTTGCCGCCTGTATCCAAGGGATCACAGGGAGAACGGCAGTTAAAGCTCTCTCCGAACTGAACATGTTGGCGAGAAGACAACAGATACGGCGAGCAGAAAAGACGCTCATGATGTTGCGAACCCATTGGCCCTCTGGAGTAAGAGACCAGAGGGTTTTCATTTTCGCCTGTGCCGATGACATGCATGCCACTGTCTGCCTGAGTTGGAAGAGGGGGGAGCGGGTCGTGTGCGTTCGTGGGGAAGGATCGACCGCATGAGAGCGAATGGAGGAGCAAGAGATGGCGACGCGATTCGCCGGATGTTCGGCGGCATTGCGCCGCGATACGATCTTCTCAATCGCCTCCTCAGTCTTGCGCGGGATCGCTACTGGCGCCGGGAGGCCGTGGCTCACGCTCAGCTCCCTGCGGGTGGGATGGCGCTCGATGTCTGCACCGGGACCGGCGACATGGCCCTCGAATTGGCCAAGCAGTTTCCTTCTACCAAGGCGATTATCGGCGTGGACTTTTGTCTGCCGATGATTCGCATCGGCGCGGAGAAGGTGGCCCGCAAGGGTCTGACCGATCGTATCAGGCTACAGGCCGCCTCGGCTGAGGCCCTGCCGTTTAAGGCCGATACCTTCGATGCCGTCACCATCGCTTTCGGCATCCGCAACGTGGTGGATCGCAAGTGTGGGTTGGCGGAACTCTGGAGGGTGCTGCATTCTGGGGGTGTGGCGATCATCCTGGAGTTTGCCACGCCCCAGGGACCATTCTTCGGGTGGCTCTATCATTTCTATTTCCATCATGGGCTTCCCAGATTGGGTGGTCTGATTTCCGGGGACGCTCAGGCGTATAGCTATCTGCCGGCTTCCGTATCCGCCTTCCCCGCCCCACAGGAGCTGTCCAGGATGATGGAAGAGGTAGGCTTCCACAATGTGCACTTCCGCACGCTGACCGGTGGGATCGTCACTCTTCATGTAGGAAGGAAATTGGCGTGAACGTGCTGCAGTCAGCCATTCGTAAGGCAGCCCTATTTTTCGAACTGATCAAGTTTTCTCACACGATCTTCGCGCTCCCGTTTGCCTTTATGGGCGCGATTTTGGCAGCCAGAGGGGTTCCAGCACCGTCGACGCTCCTCTGGATTGTGCTGGCTATGGTCGGCGCAAGGAGCGGCGCCATGGCGATCAACCGTCTGGCCGACCAGGAGTTCGATGCGGCAAATCCCCGCACGCGGGAGCGGGCCCTGCCGAAGGGACTGGTTCGGCGCGGAGAAGTGATCCTGTTCACGCTCGGATCCTTCGCGCTGTTTCTGTTTGCCGCGGCCCGGCTAAATCCCCTCTGTCTGAAGCTGGCGCCTTTTGCGATGGCGGTGCTGATTCTGTATTCCTACGCGAAGCGCTTTACCTTTTTTTCCCATGTGATCCTGGGGCTGACGCTGGCCATGGCGCCTCTTGGCGCATGGATCGCAGTATCCGGGGAAATAGCGGCGGTTCCGGTCGTACTTGGCCTCGCTGTCCTCTTCTGGGTAGCCGGGTTTGATATTCTGTATGCCATGGCTGACATTGACTTTGACCGGGTTGCCGGTCTCTATTCGATTCCGGCTCGGTTCGGCGCAGCGAGCGGGATGGTCATTTCTCGAGTCTTGCACGCGCTGACCCTGCTGCTTCTTCTGCTCCTGATTTTCCTCTCCGGCCTGCGCTCTTTCTACCTGACCGGCGTTCTCCTCGCCTCGGGCCTCCTGGTGTATGAGCATCTGCTCCTTCTCCGCTACGGCCTGAAGCGGCTCGACGCCGCCTTTTTCACGGCGAACGGTCTCCTAAGCATCATCCTCTTCTGTTTCACCCTCCTCGATGTTGTTCTGCTGTAGCGAAATGGAAGGGCACAGGACATCAAACCTCTTGATGGTGGGGGAGTGGTACTCCATTGGCCGGGATGCAGAAAGAGGCTAGCAGACGCGCGGGGAGCAATCTCGATGGATCAGGTGTCGCCGCTGAAAGCGTAAGAAATGGTGGAGCTGACGGGATTCGAACCCGTGGCCTCCTGACTGCCAGTCAGGCGCGCTCCCAACTGCGCCACAGCCCCACATCGGTAAGCGTATGAACAGGGACGATTTAAGCGGACGCGGGAAAGACTGTCAAGGGAAATCTTCCCTGTGCTCTGCGCCATCAGGCTCAAGCATGGGTCGTCGATCGAGGGAAAAATGAAGGAGATGCTCCGTCACTGTTTCCTTTGCGGCAGGGCAATCACACTCCAAGAAACCTATCTCCTCGCGGAAGGGCCAACCTCGGATATTGTCCGGAGTGTCTGTCGCCCCTGCTATCTTCGCAGAAGCCTCGAAATTCGCGAGGCGGTGAAAAGAGAGCGCGAAGAAGGATTTATCCGTTAGCCGGAGTTGGGGAGCGGCTTGCGCATATATGAGGTATTCTCGTCAACCGCTACCGCCAGGTTATACGTGCTTGACCTGGACCATCAGTACGACGCCTGAAGCTGCAGCAATTACCATCGCTGCCAACACGAACTCCGTTCCCAGTGTACTGAGAAATCCGGCAGCCGCTCCGCCCGCGAAGCTACCGAGGAATTGCAGAGAACTATAAGTCCCCAGTGCTGTCCCATACGCGGTCTTCGGTGATGCTTTGGTGATGAGGCTGGGGAGGATCGGCTCAAGACTGGTGAAGCCGGCAAAGAAGAGCATGCCTGCAATAGTCAGGACCAGGAGCGGATGGGCTTGGAGTCCAAGCTCAGTTCCTCGAAAGAGCAGCCACCCACTGATGCACAGGATAATGAAGGCCGTCACGCCCGCAGATTTCGCCCAGCCCCGGTCGGCTGCTCGGGAGGCTCCAAACATCACGACAACACCGACGAGGAGCATCGGGCCAAGCAAAAGATAGTAGCTTTGTAGAGGCAGGTGGCGGCGAGCCAGCAAGGGAAAGTAGAAGAAGAAGCTGCTCATGAAGAACGACATGAGGAATCCACAGATATCCAGCTTGACGATATCGGGGATCTTGAGCACCGAAGCGACCGATGGCTGGTCGCTGGAGATGTCAGTCGTTGTTCGCTCCCGTGGCGGCTCCTTGACGGCAAGCACCAGGTAGATAGCTGCGAGCAGGCTCAAAAGGCCGGATAGCCAGAAGAGAGACGCGTAACCGCTAAGACTCGCGATCATTGGCCCGGCCAGGATGCCGCCGACGAAGGAAAGGCCAATGGTGGCCCCGAGGAAGGCCATGGCGGTTGCGCGGTTCTTCTCGTCGACCGAATCGGCGACCAAAGCGAATGCGGCAGAGCTGACGGCGCCGGTCCCCTGGATCAGGCGGGCGGCGATGAGGGCGAAAATGTTGGGAGGTACGGCGGCCAGAATGGAGCCCACACTGTGAAGCGCAAGGCCGATGAGCAAGAGCGGTTTCCGCCCAAATCGATCCGACAGCCGGCCAAACGGAATCTGAAGCAGGGCATTGGTCAACCCATAGCTACCAAAGGCAAGACCGATCAGCGGTTTTGAACTGGTAAATTGCTCTCCATAGAGCGTAAAGATAGGAAGCACGAGAAAGATGCCGAGCATCCGAATGGCGATGGCAACGCTCAGTGTGGCTATGGTTCGCTTTTGATCCGACGAAAATCTTGCTCCCATTATTCGCGACCTTCCTATCGGAGGGTGATAGCCGTCTGTTCATAACAGGTCTTCAGAAGGGTGTCAATGGATTCGGTGCTGGATTGTTGGATGTAGAGCGCTTGTGGGGGTAGCGGGCCGGGAGAATTATCGTGATTCTTGACGTGGCATTCAGTCGGTTGGATCCTGCCTGCCGGTCTGCCTCCGGTCGGGCAGTGGCTGTAATCGATGTGATACGAGCCACCACGACCATTACCATGGCATTGCACCATGGTTGCGCCGGCGTGATCCCTGTACGGACGCTCAGCGAGGCCATGGCCTTAGCACGAAGGCTGGACGGTGGTGCGCTACTTGCGGGGGAACGGAACGCGGAAAAGGCGAAAGGTTGTGAACTTGGGAATTCTCCGACCGAATATGGGCGACCGCGCATCAAGGATAAGATGATTGTCCTCACCACAACTAACGGGACCCGTACTTTCCAGGCTGTCACAGAGGCTCAGGCAATAATCGCCTGCTCATTCCTGAACGTGACTGCCGCTGCACGCTGGCTTACAAATACCGGGCTCGACATTCTCATTGTGTGCGCAGGTAGACAAGGCCGTTTCTGCCTGGAAGACGTTGTGGGCAGTGGGATATTGATCGATCGCTTGCTCAGCATCTCTGATCGCGCGTATATGCTGAGCGATTCCGCCAGGACCGCCCGCCAACTCTTCGCAACCTATCAAAACGATCTGCTTGGGATGCTCCGAGACTGCGAATGGGGAAAAGAAATTATTCGTAAAGGCTTTGAAGCCGACCTGGAAATCTGTGCGCACGTCGATCTCACCGACATTGTGCCGGTCATGCGGGAAGGCCGTCTCGTAGCGGAGCGCCCATGACAAGCGGTTGATTCTGGCCGATCCTGGCAGGTATAGTGCCCCATAAGTCTCTTTGTCGTGATTGTCATTCCGGGCTTGACCCAGAATCTAGTTCCCCGATCGGAGCCGAGGACAGGCTTTTCGCGCTGGATTCCTGCTTTCGCGGGAATACCCCATGCGTCGCGCCGCACCCATGCGCATGAAAGTCGGCGACCCGGCGCCCCCAGGCAAATCCCCCCGCACCCCCCTTTCGTAAAGGGGGGTGCGGGGGGATTTCGGGCCAGAGACTTTCTGGGCAATGACGACTTCGGAATGAATGTAAAGAAGCCGTAGACGCACTACACGAGTCGTGTACTGTTCCCTAAAACGATATACGAGGTTCGGTGCGCGTCCCTGAGCCACGATACGAGCGAACTGGTCCGTGGCGCTGCCGGATACTCACGCCTCAATGAGGTACGACGTGGCTTTCTTGTGCAGCGCACTCAGCCAGTCGAGCGGCGGCTTCCCGGTACCGTGCCCCTCACCGAACTGGCCAATGAAGTCATCCACAAGACTCATGTGCACGATCCGCCAGTCGAGCGGGATGGCCTGGATGAGGGCGTTATACGCCTGCACGAGTGGTTTGTTGTGCCGTTGCTCCAGGACGAATGATCGAATCTTCGAGGTCTGCTTGACCAACTCGACGAGATCGCGGAACGGCTTCGCCATGTACCCGCGCATGCGGGGAAAGTAAGGATCGTCATCGTGGTCGATGCCAGCCACTGCAAGTTGGAAATGCATAAAAGGGGTTTGCCCTCCCGTTTCCCCTAACTTTTGTTGAGGCTCGTCCCCCAGTTCCTCCACGCCTTCGAACACCACGCTGTTGGGGAAGGTGAAGAACAGGCGTACCCGGTTAAAGTACGTTCCATAGTCGCAGTGCTCCCGCATTCGTTTGAGCACCACGACGGCATCCCGTGCAGCCTTCGTGGCGCTATTCAAACACTGAGTCATCTCTCGGACGATCACGTTGTCCTCAAGCGACCTTAGGCGGGGGATCGAACCGTCAGGATCGGAAACGCGAGAGAGCAGACAAGCGGTAAGCAGCTCCGATATCGCGGGGGCGAATGCCACCTCGACCGCTTGATGGATCCATACAAACCACCGTTCATCCAATGTTCCGGTGAAGGAGTGGAGTAGTTCGATATTGTCCATGCTTACCGGTTGTTCGGGATCTTTGCGGTAGTAGTTCCAGAGGCCGTAGAGGCCGTAAGACATCGTGGGTTCCATGCCGATCCGCCGTGAGGCGCGCCAGAGAGGCGCCGCGAGTTGCGCAGGCAGGATCTTCGGACTCCGATCCTGCATCAGTTCCGACACGTTGCGATAGGGGTATACCTCTCGGAAGTAGGCGTGCGTGAACATGGCGTAGATCAGCATGAGCCGGGAGACAACCGGCCACGGCAGATCCTCGAACGACCAACGGGGAACCGTCAGCCGCTTGATGGATTCCGCAACCTTACGCTCGCTGATCGTCTGCTCGAGCGCATAGGCCATCGCGTCGAGCCGCATGAAATCGTTGACTTGGGTCGCGTCAGCGGCATTCTTCGGCAGCCACCGCAACGGTCGCTCTGC
>NSJM01000090.1 GCA_002634395.1 Candidatus Methylomirabilis sp. | reverse complement strand
TCAGTTCGATGCACAACCGGTCCGGCACATAGGTGAGCGTGAGGGTCGCGAAGTCCGGCTGACCGGTCTTTGGACAGAGGCAGGTAAACTCGGGGCACGTCATCTGGATCTCGTAGTCGCGCCCGGGTTCAGGATTGGGAAACGTTTCGAGCTTTTTCGATGGTTGCGTGGACACGGCGTCTCGTTCCTCCTCTACTGCAATAATGACAAAGCTCACCGGCAGCTTTGAGCGTCGCGAAACGCCGTCCGGTGCAGCGCTTGGTTGGGCAACAAATCGACAATCCATTCAGGCAGGATGCCGACTGGCGTTATACGCCATCAAGGCTGCGTCCGCTCTTCCGCAAGAAACCCATAACTCAGGAACCGCATGACAGAGGCATTGCAGGCGCGAATGGAGCACCTCGCCATCATCGCCTTCCAAATCGCTAAACGCCATTTCCGTCAGCCAATCACCGGCAAACTCTCTCCAGTCATTCAGGTCGGCACGGCTTGCAGCGGCAACGAGGCAAATCCTCATGGCCTCTTTGATAGACAACGCATACTGAGCATCGCGCCTGTATCTACGCACAAGAATTCGCAATTCGTCCGCGAGCGCGGGATTCCTAGCGACGGCGGCAACCGTGGCCAATCCATTCAATACAGATAAAAGCTGCGACCTGTCTTCCACGTTTGCGAGCCGATAGCTGCCAAGCTTCAAAGCCCTTGCCGCTAATTCTGCCTGGTCTGCACCAACGCGGAAGATTAAAGCCGAATTCACAAGTGCAATAAATGACGATGGTCTTACCTCCTCTGCGCCGAGCTGTGTCTCGATCGTCTCCGCGATTTCGGTAGGCAAAATGTTCTGCGATTCCTCGGCACCCTCTAATGGTCCCGGCAAGTATGGATGAAAGAAATCACTAAGAGAGTGAAGGCTCCCCGATTTGGTCGCGAGAACGAGGTCAGATAGTTCACCATCCTTGATATTCTGCTCGTGGTTCTTTGCCGCGATCATGATGCGGCCGAAGAAATCCGCCTTCATTTGCGAAGCCGCCGCAAGATCGGGATTCCAGCGTGGCTCCAAACGCATATCGGCGAGCGATTGCAGGTAATACTGCTCACCGCGATTGCTGAACGCCCATTCACGAAATTGATCAATATCAACAGCTGAATTCACAAGCTGGCGATGAATCAATGCGGCCTGTGACAAGGCCGCCAATCTTCTGTAAAAAGGAGGTTCCGCTGACAGCAGCCGCGTCCTTGACAACTCTCCATCCACAAGAAGGAACAATGCCGAGAGAAGCTTGAAATCGCTCGCTTGTCCGTCAACATCATCGTCGCGAATCTGCTCAATGAGACGAATAAGAACCAGTTCAATCTCAGGTCTCGACGGAAGAATGCGTAAGCCGACTTCAATGGCACCCAACTGCGAGGTTCTGTCTCCATGCTTGTCCAAGAAGTCGAAAGCACGTACAAGGTCTTCACTGCCCAACTGATCGATGTTGATTTCAGCCGTCATCGAAGAATGCGATGATAGGAAGAGGCAAAACAAAAAACCATCATAGGGTCGCCACGTAGACAGTTGATCAAAGAGCGTTCTGCCGCTACCGGCGGCATAATCGCGAATGGAAGCGCTCCCGTCATATGCGCCCACAAGTCTTTCAAAATATCTACGTGAAGGGGGAACCAAAGAGGATATGCTACTTTGTCCACCTACAATCTCACTGCGTATAGATCGCGCCTTTTCGATCGGCGTATCGCGAAACTCACTGTGAAACGTATCAACCTCGTCATCTTCCAGAGCCCGTTCTGCAAGAACATTGCGCCATACATCTCGTGCACTGCTGGGTAGATTGACGTCAGATGCGGCTTCATCAAGGGAACGCAGACGTGTGGACTTATCCGGGGAAAGTGCAGCACAGTTAGGCAGAATGAGACGTTGCTTGCCGCGAGAAAGTGCAAGACTCGGCAGCTCTCCCTCCACGCCAATGTTCTTCAGCTTCCACTTCCGGCCATCGGTGTCAGTGACCTCCTTTACCGATGCGCCTGAAAGAATCTTTCGAACAGCGTCAAACAGATCGGAACGTTGAATAGACACACCAAAATCACCAAAGGAAATGACGATATCCGCCCTGAGGCCGTACCGTTGCCGAAAACCCGACTCCTCAAGGAAGGTCTTGCGTATCAGTGGAGGCATAAGCTCCAAAGCCGCCTGTGCCAATGCGGACCTGACATAGGGACTATTCGTCACTTCGCTCCTCCTTCGGTCAGATCCATATCAGCCATTTCTGCAATCTGTCTTCTTAGCCAATCGACAATCCAGGAATATAGATCGGGATATTGTTCTTTGATGGGAGCCAAAACCCTGTCCTCAACCCAACTCCAGTATCCGTCCTTGACGTCCCGTGGCGCGTCGGCCGGGGGTGTAAGCACCATCAGGATATGCGCGCCTCGTCCAGTCTTGACAATGTTGTCTCCAGTCTCACCACCAAGGCTTTGAGCCCAGCCGCGAACGTCAACTTGATCCATGATCCAGTCGGAGCGAGCCCGCACGCTGGAAAGGTCAGCGTCAGCTCTCCACAAGCCCTTCAGCACTCGGATGAACACTTTGAGCGACATATCTAGCCAGGGCGCTTCTTTAGGAAGCTGAAGCCAGGCACTCATTCGAACACGCAGAATGTTTTCCCGGATAGCTTTCAGTTCGGCCGTCTCAATAACTTTGTTGTCCTTGACTGTAGAGGCGTTAAGATGACCTGCCAGTTCGTCGTCGCTTACGGGTACAAAGAAATATCCGGCGCGACGAAGCAGAGCCCTGTACTCCAATCGGTCTTCGGGCGTAATAGAACCAGTGGAGACCAGCGCATCTAGAAGGTCCAACGTTGAAAATATTGGCGCTTGCGCGCTGCCATCATCGATATTGGCATGCTGATTGAGGAACCTGTCGTCCGCAATGATTGCGTCACAATCCCTTGCCAGAGCGATTACACCAACAGTTGGATGTCCGGATATCGATTGCTCTTCTGGCTCATCAAGATTAGGTCGCCTGCCTACCTTTATTTTTCCTGATTCTATTCGTGAATTGATGGCAGATCGTATACGTTCTATGGCGTCGATCACCTTGTCAGAAATACTTTCATAAGAAATGAGCTCATTTGCTTCAGACACCTTCCTCGTCGACGCAATCGGTCTAAAGCCCGCCGCATGTAGTTTTTCCAGTATCCCAAGATGAAGGAAATAGCTTATAGCCAAATCATCCAGATACAGTACTGCCCCATCAGCAACCTCCGGCTGATTTGGCCAAGGCTTCTCGTGAAGTTGCAAATAGGCGCGCGCTTTCTTTTCCTCCTTGGCCGTGATCTGACCCTTTTCCCGCAACTTGTCCACAACGGATTGGCAACTACTCAGCACAGCCGCGTGCGCGGTCAAGTCAGCTTCTTCTTCCATAAGAGAAGCAACCCGATGAACCGGAGACGACCGAACAACGATGCGCTGGGCATCGTCATCGTCTGTTACCTTTTCGGCCTCTGCTATTAACAGCGCTAATTCCTCGCCAACCTGTGCGGATAGATCATTGTCCGGTACAGTGCTCGGAATAAGTTTCTCCAGAACGTTCGTTGCAAGCAAATGACGCAGATGGTGCGCGGCCCTAATCCGACTTGGTTGATGAAATGTGGCCTTCTGTCCCTCCTCAAAAAGCCATTTAAGCGTTGAATGCGGTACATGGACCGTATCGAAAGCGTCCAATGCCTCATCAAGCAGATTCAGAAAGCTCAAGGTGAGCAATGCGGTGGCATCCATTCCAACCACTTCCGCGGTATTGAACGGTGTCGGTTGCCGCTTGCCGCTATATGCGGGAACAGCGCCCCTCCGCCGCGGATCGTTCTCCGATAGGTTTGCTAGAGCGGGGAAAAGCATCAAATCGATTAGAGACTTATTGAGGGACCGAGCTGCAAGAAACATCGGAATGTCGCCACGGCTCAACAGCTGCCATGTTTCAGACTCTCGACGATCCCACTCCGGTTTCCGGTCCAGGACATCCTTCAGTGTCATCTTCTGGATTGGGCCATCGTCGCCAGAGCGCGCGGCGGCGTCGTGAAGCCACTTAAAAACCTCCGGGTCGTCCTCCCAACCGGCGCTCGAAGCCAAAAAGTAGGCGGCCGCTAATACACCGGCATCATCATTACCCTTGCCTGCCGCTGCAAATATCAACTCTTTGGCATGAGGCGAGCCCAAACGCAGCGCCAGCCGAGCATCGCCTACTAAATCCTGAGCGCTTCTTTTATCTTTCTCCAAGCATTCGTTAGCTACAAATGCAGAAAGAGAGATCCAATCACCCAGAGAGATTCCAAGATTGATCTGTAGTGCGCGATAGTTCGCATTATCCCGATCATCACTCAGCTTCGCCAATTCGGAGCGAGCCTCCAGAAGCGCGCCCTCACGATACAAAGACCAGCAATAGAGCATTTGCAGGTTCTTGGATTGCGCTAAGAGCGCCCTGTTTGCTTCCAGAAACGCGACGAGTCGTTCATTCTTCTGCGTGTTGCTTAAGGAGTTCGCCAATCGCTCCGCATCGTGCAATGAGCGGGTTCTTTCGAACAGAATTTGGCCATACTCGCAAATGCCATCCCAATCGCCCCTGGTTTCGAGTTCGCCAACGAGGCTCACCAGATCACCCAGAGAGTCTGTCTTCTTGAAATGCTCCTTTCTAGCCTCAACCGGATCAGTCCCTTCTGCTTCGGCAATTATTCTCCTGAGGCGGTTTTCCTCCGCTTCAGAAAGTCCCTCTTCCACGAGAATATCCAGACACTCATTTGCCCTCTCAGACAGCCCAGCTCGCGAAAGCATCTCAATCTGGAGAAACTGCAGCGATTTCTTATCTAGAAACTTGGCAAGCTCGTCGCGGTGCCGGGCGACGTAGTTCGCAACATCCTCCGGGGTCTTCTGCGTGAAGGCGAGAGCAAAGCGGGCAATCGCGGCGTCGTGAGTAATTCCGCCGTGGAGGGCAATTTGTCGTTCGATCTCCCGTTCAACTGCCTCCAGGTCCAACATGATTCCGAATTGAAGGCCAAGATGAACAAGGCGAAGAGCGGACTTGGGATCACGCAACTTGGCCTCCAGCCTTTGTCTCCCTTTGTCGGATTCATCGGGGTCCTTAAGCTCAAGCCAAAGTGCGTACTCATCGTCTATTGTTGCTGCACCAGGACAGTTTAGCTGCTGTGCAACCTGCGCAGCGTTGATAAAGTGGCGATGCGCTTCCCGACGGGCATTAATCGCAGCCGCCTCTGAGGCTAGTGGGAATCTCGCCGCTTCAAACGGTAGTTGGTTAAGCACAACGGCGCGAAGCTCGTTAGGCACCGTGCTTAGGAGGTAGATTATTGCCTCCATGTGATTGAGGACGGGTGCTTCGCGCAGATCTTCATCGGTCAGCGCATCAAGGCATTCCCGTGCTGCCTCCCAGCGAGCGAGATCAAGCTGCCGCGTCAAAAGGAAATATTTGCCGTCAGGGTCCAGGTCCGTAACGTCGATCCCGGCGGTTTTCAGCCAGTCAACAGCTCTTTCTGGGCCTTCATGATATGCAACGACCATAAGAGCCGCGGACCGAGATATCGGCGCATCAATGCTAGCCAGAGCGCTAAGAGCAGCGTTCTTATCGCCTTTCTGCGAACAGATGAAAGCATGTGCGATTTCGACTTCGGGGCCAGTTCCTAAGCCCTTCGCGAGCTTGAGGTACTCTTCTGCTTTGTCTAACTTTTCAGTAGGTGACAGGAAACGCGCGCACCAAGCCAGTGCTCGGCTCCTTACAGCATCAGTACCACCGGAGAGTTCTCCATCTACAAGCCTTCTCGCAAGCGCCAGTGAAGAGCGAACTCCATCAAACTCTACGAAGAACCGGGATTTTCGGAGTATATCGACGTCATCCTCAATTTTCTGATCGACAAGCGCCGTTGGAAAATAAGGATGAGAAAAGACATCTGGCTGAACACTTTCTAAGTCTGCGGAGAGCCGCTTTTGAATCTCCGATTCATGCGCCTGCTTCCACTCCTTAAGCATATCGGCTGGATAGGTTTCATGTTGGCCGTCAATGATGACGTGATGAGTCGGACAAAACAAAATCAGGTTCTCGGGTGAATTCAGCTCTTTTTCTGTGAGTCCGGACTTTCCTCTTGGACCATCTTCACTAACTGCATAAATGTGGCATATGTGAGCAATGACGAGCGCCCCAGATTCCTCAGTGGGTGGCTCAATAAGAGCATTTGTGCAGTCCGGGTGTGCACATTGATTTCCGCTCAGTGCGAACAGGACTTTTAATGTCTTAAGCGAGTATTTTCGTTTGGGCTTAGTCACGTTCGTCCCATCGCTTGCAAATCCATTTCCACGGCTGCGCCGCCAGATTAGTTGCCCAACAAGGAATTATCGTCGTCGCGGCAGACGCGGGACAGGGTGGAGCGCGAGGTCGGGAATGTGCTCGAAGTGAGGATCGAGACTATACACCTGGCAATGGTGTTCGAGTGCCAGGGCGGCGATGACAAGATCTGAGAGCGGAAGGGTCACGCCCTTCCGTCTAAGTGAAAATGAGAGTTCGCCTGCCCTTCTCCAGCTTGAGACGCTGGTCTCCAGAAAGCGAAGACCGGTGAGCATGGAAACGATCGTGTTGGCTTCGCGTGTCGTCCGGCATCCCTGTATCAGCTCCGTCAGAACCACTCCAACCAGAACGAGTCGGTCAGCATCAATCAGGGCGTCGATCTCTCGTTTTTCAGGAGACCCTGGCTGGTTAAAGAATGGGATCCAGACCGAGGTATCAGCAATGACCACGCCAACGCCGCTCATGCTTCTCTTGCGCTTTTAGTTCATGCTCTTCCAGCTCTTGCCAGCGATCGGCAATGCGGATCTTCCCGGAAAGGGCCTTCAATCCTTCGAGCTTCTGCCTGCGGATGAACTCAGAAATGGCTAAGTGGATGGCCTCGGTTTTCGTCTTCGCCCCGGTCACATCCATCAGTTCCTTGATCAAGTGGTCATCAAGGCTCATAGTAGTGCGCATTCGATGCACCTCCTCGCTATGCCTTTACTATATGCCTTTCAGTGATGTCGGTCAAGGTCATTCAGGATACCGTCACAGTCACTTCCAATCCCTGTCATTGCCCAGAAAGTCCCCCCCCCATCCTTGTACATTGAATCCACTGGGGGCTATTCCCCGCAGCTTGCCGCGAGTGCGTCATACCGGCGGAAGCCGGTATCCAGAGGGTCCGACTGGATTCCCCCGTATCCAGTACGGGGCAGGCTCGTCAAGCACGGAATGACGGGCCAGAACAGAAGACGATACCCCGCAGCTTGCTGCGGGGTAGTTCATTATAGAGTAGGCATCATAGAGGAAACAGTAACCCGGATGTGACAGACCGATACTCCTCACCCATTACACGATCCGGAATCGTTGTGGGGCAAGGTGCTCATTCTTGCACAGTGGGCACCGGGACGGATCGCTGAACCTGGCTCTATCTTTGAAGCGATAACCGCAATCATCACAGGTCGGCGGATGAATAAGCAGACGGGATGGACGGGTTACAGTGCGAGCGATATGTTCGAGGTCATCGATGATCACCTTTTTGGGCACCACGAAGTTTCTGGCCAGATCGTCTAGCGTCCACTCGCCATCCCGAAGCATCGCCATGATCTCCTGTCGCCGCGTCAGTTCCATCTTCCGCCCTTCGCGCTCCGTAACGTTGAACGCTGCACCTTGAACGTTGAACCCTGCCTTTCGCCCCTCACCCCCTAGACCCTTTACCCTAGCCCTTCTCTTTAACGTCCCGCCGCCACGCCCAGAACCGAAACTCGTACAGCCATGAGACGATCCGGAGTCCGCGGAGATCGTCGAAGTACGAGTAGACGACCGGGGTCACCAGCAACGTGATCAGGAGGCAGAGGGTCTGCCCGCCGACGACGGCCGTTGCAAGGGAAGCCCTGGAGGCGGCGCCATCCCCCTTGCCTAACGCAACCGGCAGCATCCCGGCAATGATCGCGAGCGTCGTCATGAGGATCGGCCGTAGCCGCGCACGGTCAGCCTCCAGTTGCGCCTCGTCGCGCGGCTTGCCGCGCGCGCGCAATACATTGGTGTAATCCACCTGGAGGATAGCGTTTTTCTTCACCACCCCCATCAGGAGAAAGAGTCCCATAACGCTATAAATATTCAGCGTCTGGCCCGCAATCAGGAGGCTCACCAGCCCGAAGGGAATCGACAGGAACATCGAGACCATGATGGTGATCGGGTGAACGAAACTCTCGAACTGGGCTGCGAGGACGATGTAGATGAACGCGATGGAGAGGACAAAGGCAATGGCAAAGTTGTAAAATGCCTCCGCCATCAACTTACCCCTCCCAAGGTACGCGGTCGAATAGCCGGAAGACATCCCTACCGCTTTGATGGCCTCATCGGCCTGGGCGGTCGCTTCTCCCAGCGGTATCTGGTAGAGATTTGCTTGAACCGTGATCTGTCGCTCCTGGGCATAGCGATCGATCTGCGCCGGCGCCCGTCCTTGATTCAGGTGTACGACATTGTTCAGCTTCACCAGCCGGTTGGCAGCGGTCGGCACCGTCAAAGCCGAGATGACGGATGCATCTTTCCGGTAGTCGTCCTCGAGCCGCAGGCGGACGTCGTACTGCTCACCTGCCTCCCGGTAGAAACCGACCTTCTCTCCACCCACCATCGTCCGGAGCGCAAGCGCAACATCCTCCGCCCTGATCTCCAGGTCCGACGCCTTCTGCCGGTCGATCCAGACCTGCACCTCAGGCCGCCGCTGGGCCTGGCTGGTGTCTACGTCTACGAATCCAGGAACTGCGGTCAGGCGCTTAATGAGAGCCTGGGCGTAGCCATCGAGCTGCTGCAGGTCCGGGCCGCGAAGCACGAGGTTGAATGGGGTCTGCTTGAAGCCGCCGCCTGAGATCAGCCCGATCTGTTGCGCACTGATTCTCAGGTCCGGATAGGCCCTGAACATCTGTCGGACCTCTTGCATGATCGCCTCCTGCGACCGTCTTCGTTCGCGCAAGTGCGCAAGCCCGACATAAATCGAGGCGTCGGTGATATTGGCCCGGTCCTTGCCTCGAACCCCGATGGTGGTAAACAAGTGTTGCACCTCAGGGATGCTCTTCAGATCGGCCTCCAGCCGTCGAAGGATCCCGTCGCTGCGGTCGAGTGAGGAGCCGGACGGGGTCTCAACGATCACCTCGAATTCGCTCATGTCGTCATCAACAACAAAATCCGGTTTCATCTGCCTACCGATCAGCACAGTAGAACACATCAGTAAGACAGCCAACAGCAGGACGGCCGCCCGGTGGTTCAGACACCAGACAAGGAGCCGGTCGTAGTTACGCTCCAGAAAGGCATAGACGCGCGCCGCCTTGGATCCCTGATCGTGCTGTCGATGTCCGCCATGGCCTTCGCCGAGTCCCTTCGATGGTTCGACCGAGTTCACCACACGCTTCAGCATCCGGGCGGAGAGCATCGGGGTCAGGGTGAACGCCACCAGCAGCGAGACGAGGATAGCGAAGGTGGCCGTCAGACCAAAGCTGTTCCAGAACTGTCCCACGAGCCCCCCCATGAAGGCGACAGGAAGAAAGATGACTACCAGCGAGATAGTGGTAGCCATAACAGCCAGGACAATCTCCTTCGCACCGGTCACCGCCGCCTCCATCGGAGGGCGCCCTTCTTCCTCGATGTGGCGGAAGATATTTTCCAGCACAATGATGGCATCGTCGATGACAATCCCGGTAGAGAGCGAAAGGCCCAGCATCGTAAGATTGTTCAGGGTAAAGCCCGCCACCCGCATGATAGTAAACGTGGCAATGATCGAGACGGGGATCGAGATCGCGGCGATGAAGGCGGGCCGAAGGCGCGGGATGAAGAGGAAGAGGACCAGGGTCACAGCAATCGACCCGACCACGACGACGCGCAATAGCTCCGGATCGCCATAGAAGAACGCCAGAGTAAGGCCTCCAAGCAATATCCCCATGACGATCTGCTCTCGCCGCACGAGGCGTCCGATGAAGAAGGCTACGATCAGGCTGGCCAGCAGCCCGCCCAGCATCAGGTGCTCTTCCACTTCCGCAATCGAGCGCTTGATGAACCGCGACACGTCGCGCACCACCTGGAACTCCACATCAGGCGGCAGGGTCGCTTGAATCTCCTGCAGCTTCGCCTTGACCAGATCGACCACAGCGACGGTATTGGTCCCGGACTGCTTCTGGACCAGGAGGGAAACAGCGCTCTTGCCGTCAAGACGGGAGAGGGTCCGAGGTTCCTCTTCGCCGTCCAGCGCGGAGCCGATGTCTCGAATCCGGACGGGGGCACCCTTGTAATCAGCAACGATGAGATCACTGAAGTCAGCAGCCCGCTCGATTCGGCCCAGCGTTCGGAGCCCCTGCTCCCGCGCCTGCCAGGTGATGTTGCCTCCAGGGACCTCAACGTTCTGGCGCTGGACAGCCGTCTTGATCTGTTGGATCGAGAGGTTATAGGCTTCGAGGCGATGGGGATCCACGACAAGCTGGATCTCTCGCTTCCGGTCGCCGACAAGCGTGACCGCCCCGATATCCTTGACCGTTTCGAGTTGCCGCTTGATCTTCTTGTCGGCAAGCTCCGTAATCTCGCGGGCCGAGCGCTTGCCGGAGACAACAATCGCCAGGATCGGAGCCGAGTCGGGGTCGAACTTCTCGATAGCCGGGGCCTCGGTGCCCTGAGGGAACTCCGAGACGACCGTCGCCACCTTTTCCCGGACATCGTTGGCCGCCTCGTCGATCTTACGCTCCAGGACAAACGTCACGAAGACCTGCGACTGCCCCTCGAGGGTAGTGGACCGGAGTTCATCAATCCCGTTGATCGTGTTGACGGCTTCCTCAATCCGCTTCGTGATATTGCTCTCGATCTCCTCCGGGCTGGCCCCTGGGAGTCTCGTCGTGATGGTGACGGTGGGCATATCGACCTTGGGGAAGACATCGAGTCCCAACTCCCTGAACGACACCAGCCCCATGACGACAAGGGAGACGATCAGCATCGTGGCAAAGACAGGCCGCCGAACACAGATATCAATCAGTGACATGGGTTACCGTTCAAGGTTCAACGTGCAAGGTTCAAGGTT
>NSJM01000089.1 GCA_002634395.1 Candidatus Methylomirabilis sp. | reverse complement strand
CAAATTTCCCGACAACCTGTACATCGCGTTCCACGTCGCCGTCACGAATCACAGCCCGGATGCCTGCCCCGCGAATGCGCCCCGACTGCGTCCCTGGCAAGAGGCGAGCGCGGAGATCATCGCTCGCCTGAGTGGGGGACGAGCATGACCACCGCTGCCTCGATCAAGGACTATCTCACCTATCCGGTCCGGTTCCTGGACGGCGTCTCCGATGCCAGACACATCATCGGCATGGGTAGGAGTTCGGGACGCAGCGAGGAAGAGATTCAAAAAAGTCTTGAGCTCCGCAGGGTACGGTGGGCGTATTACGCGCTCGCCCTTGGCCGGCACGAGATCCACGACTCCGGTGAGAAGGTGTGCATCCCACGCTCGATTCGAAAACCGGACTATGAGTTCGAAGTCGCGCTCCTGCTCGATCAGGGAACACAAGAAGGATGGACTGAAGCAGAGGCGGAGAAGTTTCTGCAGGCGCATGGCCGCGTGACCATCCTCAACGATCTGTCCTGTCGGTGTCTTCAGGCCGAGGACGTTCAACTCGGGCTTGGCCCCGCGCGGAGTAAGTCGATCCTCGGGAAGGTGCTGGGTCCACGGTTTGTACCGTATGCGGAGTTCGCGAAGCGAAACCCTTACATCGTCCTACGGGTAAACGGCGAGGTTCGTCTGGAAGCCCAGGCGTGTACCGACTCGACGTTGTGGACCTTTCCGAAAATCTGCGCCTACCTCTCCCAACAACCCTTAATTCTCGAAGCCGGAACACTCGTCGGGTCCGGGACGTTCGCCGGCGGCTCCATCGCCGAGACCTTGAGGCAGTACCCTTGGCTTGTCGATGGCGATACGGTAGACACCATAGAGATGGAGGTCGAGGGGATCGGAATCCTGAAGAACAGCTTTACCCGAAGGAGTTAGACGAATGGATAAAGCGCAGCGCGGG
The DNA here is from genome assembly GCA_002634395.1 of Candidatus Methylomirabilis sp. Taxonomy (GTDB): domain Bacteria; phylum Methylomirabilota; class Methylomirabilia; order Methylomirabilales; family Methylomirabilaceae; genus Methylomirabilis; species Methylomirabilis tolerans. Next base: position 10,480 of record NSJM01000089.1, on the reverse strand, counting down.
CCAGGCGGCTTGAGCGAGGCGGAACGGGATCTCCTCCTGGCAGAACTGTGGGGCGCATTCACGTTGAAGCTCGATCATGCGGCGCTCGCGACACAGAGCCTCCGGGAGACCGCCTATCTGTTCATGCGCGCACTCCAGGGAGGTCAGGTGACCTACAAGAGCCACGATGTCAATGATCCAGCAGCCCCTTCCAGCATGAAGACGGTCGCTATCCAGCTCGGTGAGATGCCGGGAGCCGGCTATATCGCCCCGGTGGAGGGCATCGACCGGGGGGGCGAGTCGCAGGTCTCACACATCATCAAGTGCTGTGGGGAAGGGATCCAGCACATCGCACTCCGTATCGAGGGAGGATCGATCGAAGCGTATCGTCGGATTACGGAGCGGTTGGGGGTCCGTTATACCACGCCCATCCTGTATGATGATCGGAGCCGGCTCCTGCAGATGTTCACAGGCTCGCTCTTCCGCTCGCCGAACCCGGCGGCCGGCCCCTTCCTCGAGCTCAATCAACGCCTCGACCTGTTTGAACGCGATCCTACTCATTTCCACCATGCCACAGTCCAGGCGCTGTATCGGTGCCTGGAGGAACTCCAGGAGGCCGGCAAATCGATCTGGATCCTCGACTTCGACGCCATTCCGCCGGACTGGGACCCGTTCACAGAATGAGATGCGTGTGCGGAGAGGATAGACGACGATGGAGTACGTTCCAAAGCTTATGAACCTGACACGGACCGAGCGACGGATCCGGTCTGACTACCAGACGGCTCTTGCAGACTGGCACGGGAGCGGCCGCCCTCCGAGAGACCTTTCGAGCTACAAGCTTGAGTTCGGTACGGAACTCCTGATGGAACGCCCTCCAACCGCCGTCGTCGAAAGCGCGACGATTCCCGCTGACCACCCCTTATTCAAAGCGCACGTCGAACGGCCAATGGGGGAGGATCGTCCTCTCCAGAGGCGAGCCTTCCACGTCGCAGAGATGGCCACGTTCGGCTCCTTCGTCCCTGTCCTCTCGAGCAGCGATGTCACCATTCGGGTCTGTAATGGGGATTTCGGAGAAGCCGGGAAGTGGCAACCGGCCGCTCGTCATGCGGACTGCCATGAGCTCTATTTTGTGCATCTGGCCGAACACCCCTTGAGGCTCATTACCGATTTCGGGCTGATCGAGGAGATTCGGGAGGGCGATTTCGTGTTCCTCCCGCGAGGCACCACCTATTCGTTTCTCTTGACCGGAAGGGTGTCCATCCTCCTCTATGAAATTCCGAAACGGCTGTGTCGCCCCTATGACTACTGGATGGGGGATCAGCAGCCCTGGCCCTTTTCGCCGGCCGCGCCGATTCCACCGGAACCGACGCCTCTTGCCGCCCTCCATCCGCCGCTCGGCAACGATGAGGCCACACAGGTTGTCGTCAAAAGACGGCGGGGCAGCCTCACGTTGCTCACATACGCAGCGCCGGTCTTTGATGCCGTGGCGTGGGAGGGAGAGGTGTGGCCGTTCATCCTGCGCCTCGACGATCTGGTGGCGCTGTCCTCGCCACACGTTCACCTCGATCCGAAGAAGCTTACGGTCTTCGTGAGCGAGGATGAAGGGATGGCGATGCAGGTTTTCCTCCCCCGGTGGATCCACAGCCTGCCGTATCACCATCTCAATTGGGTCGATGAGGCCCTCTTCAACCACAAGGCGTACGGCGTGCGGCCCGAGATCACGGACGGATTCATGACATTTCACCCGGCCGGTCTGGCCCACGGTCCGGATCTGAGGCTCCTGGCCGATATTGCTCGGGAGGAGGCTTCTCGTCCGAAGGACCTGCCATTCCGAGACGAGATCGCTGTGATGGTGGAATCCAGGTCGCCCTTCGATATCCTGAAGGATACGGAGAAGGTGGAGTTGAAGGGGTACGACCAATCCTGGTACCGGCAGTCGATGGAGAATACGTGAAGGCCCCGCTATCGGACGATTGGTCAGGCTCACCATCCCACCATCTGAAACCCTATGCTCGCCACCGAAACGAGCTCAGGAGACCAGGCTTGTACAACGTATTGACGTCCGCTTCCGCCTATTGAGCCTTGCCTAAGTATGTAGGCAGCGAATGTCTTCGTTCCGTTCATGGTGAGCCTGTCGAACCATGGCGGATCAGCCTTCGACAAGCTCAGGCCGAACGGATAGGTATGTAGTTTATGTGCCATTACTTATGCAAGGCTCAATAATACTGCCCAGACCTGCCTGTGCAACTCGTCACGCAGGCATAAAATGGGAAATTGTTATTGCAAATAGCAGAAGTGTAGTGCAATGATGTTTTGATTTATTGCAGTAGTCGACTATTCCTTACAGTCACATGTAGATCTCAGTGGGCTTAAAAGAAGTAAGGCTGGCCAGGACGAACGTTGTATGGTTTTCTTGAATGTACTTGCGAGGTTGGTGGTGGCGGGATTCGCGGCGCTGCTGATCGGCGCAGGGGGGACGAGTATGGAACTGAAGAGTCAGGCGTTTCAGGCTGATAAGATGATTCCGGCCAAGTACACGTGTGATGGACAAGACATCTCTCCGCCGCTGAGCTGGTCTGACCCTCCAGCCACCACCATGAGCTTCGCCCTCATCTCTGACGATCCGGATGCACCGATGGGAACATGGGTCCACTGGGTGCTCTGGAACATCCCCGTGAGCGCCCGTACTCTCGAAGAGAATCTTGCCAAGACGGCTTCACTTGCGAATGGGGCCAAGCAGGGTACGACCGACTTCCACCGGGTCGGGTATGGCGGTCCCTGCCCGCCATCCGGCACTCACCGGTATTACTTTAAGTTATACGCGCTCGATACTACGCTGGATCTGCCGTCTAGTACGACGAAGAAGGATCTGGAGAAGGCGATGCAGGGTCACATCCTGGCGCAGACTGAGCTGATGGGCACCTATCGCCGGGGGTAAAAATGACCGTAGAGAAGCCCGTCCTGCACTATCTCGTACGACATGGCGAATCACAATCCGAGCGTGAGGACCCGGCGAAGCCGCTCAGCGACCACGGGCGCGAGGAAATCATGCGAGTCGCCAGGTACGCGGCGTCCATTGGAGTTGAGGTCGCTGAGATTCGTCACTCGGACAGGCTCCGAGCCCGGCAGACCGCAGAGATTCTCGCCGAATACCTGCTACCACAGCTCGGACTTCGGGAGGTGGAGGGTCTCTCGCCAGGAGCAGATCCAGAGAGAGTCCACGCAGAGCTGGATGCCGCTGAAGAGCCGCTGATGTTGGTAGGCCATCTTCCACACCTGGGCCGCCTCGTTTCAGCTCTAGTGCTGGGCAATAGCGGGACGGAGATCATTCGACCGGAGACGGGGACAATGATCTGTCTCGCCAAGACCGAAAGAGGCTTCCGACTGCTGTGGGTCCTTACCCCTGACCTTGTTCAAGCATAGAGGACCAGGACAGGATGGGTATTAAGATAAAAAGATTGAGATCAGCAATGGGAGGACAATGAGAGCGTTACTCATTATGACGCTGGGTGGGTGGATCGTCGGCACCGTGCTGATGGCGTTTGTGGCAACGCAGAATTTCCGCACGGTCGATCGTCTGCTGTCGGCGCCAACGCCGAAGTTCTCACATGCTCTCACACCAATCGGGCACGATGAGGCCCGCGTTGTCCTGCGCTATCTCGTGTCGGAGCTGAATCGGCTATATTTCAGCGCCTGGGGACTCACCCAACTTGCGCTCGGCGTGGCCGTTGTCATTGCCGCTATCGGGCTCAGGCCTCTGGACCGCACAATGATCGCTGTCACTGCAACGATCTTGGCTATCGTGATTGTGTCGCTGCTGCTCAGTCAGTCGATCGTATCGCTTGGCCGAAGCCTGGACTTCGTTCCACGAGTCATGGTGTCAGAGCAGGCGGCACGTTTCCGGACACTCCACCTGGCCTACACCGCGCTCGACCTGCTCAAACTGAGCCTCTGCGTCTGGCTACTGATTCGCGCCACTCGCCAGACGTACACAGCCGTCATGAAGCGCTAGGCCGAAAACGGTCGGTGCTGAAACCCATCCACAAAGAAAACGACCTCCCGGAGGGTTCTCCGGGAGGTCGCAACGGTTCAAAGCAGACCTAAGACGGGGCTATGCTGCTCTGGTCACGTTGGCAGCTTGCTTGCCCTTTGGCCCATCTACGACGTCAAACTCCACAGCCTGCCCTTCATTGAGCGACCGGAAGCCGGATCCGGAAATCGCAGAATAATGTACGAATACGTCGTCGCCATCTTCTCGCGCGATAAAACCGTAACCTTTTGCATCGTTGAACCACTTCACAGTACCTGTAACTCGCATCAAACTCTCACCCCCTTCCATCTGAACTCTCGAGGCTGCGCCTCGATAAACAAAAACCGCGAAAGCCTTATCCAGCAGCTTTCGCGGTTCTCGGAATTTCACAACAAAAGCGTGCTACGAAGACAATTGCACAATAGCGTCAACTCATCGCGATGTCAAGAACTTTTTACGACTTCCCTGTCCAGAAAATCAAACTATCACGCAGTGTTGGTGAATACTACCCACATAACGGCAGCCGAACAAAAGATCATGATACGTCATATCTACGGACGAGCAAAGTTCCTGGACAGTTCAACCTTAGCAACTTTCCTCCCAAGCTCACTGCTGATATTGACGTTGAACTGATCCGTAAGGTCCCTCCTGAATAGGATGAGGGTATTCAGAAGCTTTCCAGAATCGATCTCAGAGATTTGCGCATTCCTGCCCACCTTCTCCTGATAGAATTTGACGACCTGCTTGTACGGTGCGTTGACCGTAAAGTGGACCTTGACCCATCGTGTTCCTTCCCCTTCTCCGGACTGACGAGTAATGGTCGAAAGAATCGCCTTTGGATGAATTGGAAGACCGACATCGTCATCCTGAGCAACAGCCTGCAAGGCAAGAAGGGGCGTAATGATAAACATAAGCACTAACAGCAAAACCGTCCATCTGACCCATGCGATGCGGCTGATCGTCTGACTAAAGAATATCACCGACTTGCCTTACCACACGATCCTCTCCGGATCCCCTTTATAGATCGACCGGATCCAGGCAATAATTTTCCATGTCTCCTCATCTGTCAGGGTAGCCCCGAAGACCGCCGGCATGGTCTGTCCTGGATAGGTCCCCTTGATCACTTTGAAGTAGGTGTCGTCGTCACCAGCAAATTTCCAAGTATCACGTATGAATGCCGTGGCGCCGGCCATCGCCCCACCACCACCCGAACCATGGCAGCCTGGACAGCCTTTCTCCAGATACAATTGCCGTCCCGCTTTGATCGCGTCTGCGTTCCCGGTAAAGGGATTGAGCTTTTTGGGCTTCTGCTGATCGGCAGGTGCGGGGGTCTCCGGTCCTTTCGGTTGTTCACCAGATTGCGCTTGAGCGTATTCTGTTGTCTTCGCCGGAGCTTGCTGGGTCTGAGCCGTGAGACTCTGGACACATCCCAACATCACAAGGCCTAGAACTGAAACGACGAGAAGTGTCTTTTTCTGTAGCATGGTCACTGGTCCTCGTTCTTCTTAGGTGATGGTTGCCCCTTTTGCTCTGCGTTAATAAGAGGGAAGGGGGTCCTCTCGATCGAAACTGCGGTAGAAGATCACTCCAGGCTTTTCTTCTACTTTTGGAAACTGCTCGCGCGCCAGCAGCGGCAGAATGGGCACACCATACTCTTCCAGGATTTTTCCGATTTCGGCGCGCCGCTTACTGATCGCCTGTTCCAGCTCAGCTTTGAGTGCCGTATTACCCTCCTTCACTCCCATGGAGAACTCGAAGGTGAAGGGACTCCCTGGCTCCCCACCCTGAAGAAGGACTACCTCAAGAGGTTGTGATCCACTATTCACCCGTTTCACAAAATAGCCGACCATTGGTCCCCAATCCAGTACGACATCAATCTCACCGGCAATCAAATCCTGGAGAATTTTATCCCGGCGTTCGGTCAAGGAATCATAATAGGGGCTATAGCCGACAACGTTTGTCGTGATACCTCTATTCGCTAACGCCTCTGCCGGTGGGGAATTGATATAGACCCCGATCTTGAGGCGCTTCAGGATCGGGTCGTCAAGCGATCTGATCTGAAATCCTCGATCCTTGGGGTACACAAGGGTATACGCCGAGCGGTAATAAGGCTTGGTCCAGAGAACCCGATCCCAACCCTGAGGGATCGAGATCATGACATCACAGAGTCCCGGTTTCAACGCTCTCCGAACTAACCCATGCTGATGCGGCCACCAGAAGTAAGTCAGCTCCGTCCCAAGCTCTTTCGCGATCACTTCAGCGATCTTATTCTCAAATCCTTCTGATTGCTTGTTGGAGAACGGCAGGTTGTTCGGATCGCCACAGACACGGAGCGGGTTGACATGCCCCCCCCAGGCCTGCCAGGCAAAGGGAAACAGGAACATCACAACAACCAATCCACCAACAACTGCAAGTCTTCGACTCATACCCATTCTTCCTTGCTCAGGGGTTCATACTGAAGGCTTTTAGGATTAGATCCTTGACTCTTCAGCTTTTGGTCTATCTCCGCCTTCAGTCTCGCACGCCCGGTGTTGATCGCTACATGCTGACTGGTTGTAGCATAGCATAAAAAACCGGCGCCGAAGATACAATCCTTCGGCGCCGGTATCAGACATACTCGCTTACAGGCCAAACACGTAAAGTGTCCCGCCCTTAGTCGTTGCCATGGGCAAACCGGACTTGTAGGCAGCATTCACGCCGCCCAATGCAGCCGTCGGATCGTCCGGCGGCAAGTCGAGCGACACAGTAGCGCCAAACCACCCGCCGACACCGGAGTACACGGCAACATACTGCTTGCCGTCAGGCCCCTTGTAGGTGATCGGATTACCGATAATCCCGGAACCGACCTTGTGCTTCCACAAGAGCTTTCCATCTCGCGCATCGACCGCCTTGAACCAGCCGTCCATCGTGCCGTAGAAGACCACATTTGTAGAAGTCACTACGGGCCCGCTCCATGGGGGCTGACTCTCTTTAATGGCCCACGCCCTTTTTCCTTTGACGACATCCCAGGCAATGAAGTCGCCCCAATAGCCGACGTCTTTACCTTCGTGGCCTTCATACATCAGAACGGTGGCGCCCACGTACGGAGCCCCCGCCGTATACTGAACCTGAACGCCTTCATAGCTCATACACATGTTGTTGACGGACGCGTAGAAGAGGTTCGTCAGCGGGGAGTATGCAACCGGCAAATAGTTCTTACCACCCATTGCGCAGGGGCAGATATTCTTGGTGTCTTCACCCTGCTTGGTGAGCTTCTCCGGATTCAAGATCGGCCGCCCCGTCTTCAGGTCGATCCCCTTCGCCCAGTTGACATAGACGAAGGCATCAGCGGCCAGCAAGGTTCCATCCGCTCGATCCAGTGTGTAGACGAACCCATTGCGGTCAAAGTGCGTGAGCACCTTCCGCTTCTTGCCACCGAATGTCTGCTCGGTCAAAACGGATTCATCGATCCCATCGTAGTCCCAGTTATCCCACGGGGTCATCTGATAGGCCCACTTGGCCACCCCAGTGTCGGGATTGCGAGCCCAGATAGTCATCGACCACTTGTTATCGCCGCCTTTCCGAGGGGCGGGATTCCAGGTCCCTGGGTTGCCGCTACCGTAGTAAAGCAGGTTCAGCTCAGGATCGTACGCATAATAGCCCCAGGTCGTACCGCCGCCCTGTTTCCACATCTCGCCGGGCCAACTCTTGGTCCCCTCGCCGAATCGTCCGTAATGCGGGTTGGCGGCATTGAAATCAGGGGCAAGCTTGATCTCTTCATCGGGCCCCATGCTGCGGGCCTTCCAGACCTGCTTGCCGGTATTGATGTCGTAGGCCGCCACCCAGCCGCGCACCCCGAACTCGCCCCCGGCGACACCGGCGATATACTTATCTTTAATCACCAGGCCGGCGGCAGTGCTCGTCTCACCCTTGGAGGGGTCGGCGTTCCGAGTCTTCCAGAGCTCCTTGCCGGTCTTGGCATCAAGAGCGATCACCATTCCATCAAGCGTCTGGTACAGGATCTTGCCGTTCGCATACTGTAGGCCCTTATGAACTAAGTCGCAGCAGGCGACGGGAGGTGCCTTTTGGTCATACTTCGCATTATACCGCCACTTGATCGGCGCTCCTTCCTTGGATAGGTCGAGCGCAAAGATGTTGTGCGAGTGACCTGTAGGGCCTCCAGCGTATGAGCTATGGGCATACATTGTGTCGCCGACAACCAGCGGGCCGCCCTGCTGGCCGTTTAGCGTCCCCAAGGAGAACGACCAGGCGACTTTGAGATTTTTTGCGTTTTCGGGCGTAATCTGGTTCAGGGTGCTGTAGCGGGTCCCTGAATAGTTCTTGCTCTGGACTACCCACTGGCCATCATCTTTTTGAAGCTTCAACACATCATCATTAGCTGAGACGATAGGCGCCGATATCGCAAGGCTGCCGGCCAAAACCAGCAGACCTCCGATCAGTGACATACGACGTTTCACACTCATTGAATGCCTCCCTCTTTATTCGGTCTTGTTGCTACCCAGGAAATCGTCTCGCACTTTTCTCGATCACACTCTATTACCGCTGCTGCACGTACACCGGCCCTCAGGCATTGTCATCCACGCACTGATTCGAGCATAACACAATTCCGTCTTTCACCCCTCCTTTCTTATGCTTGTTTCTTCCCCAACTGGGTAGATCGATCAACGCCCTGCAATGCAACACCCTAGCGGATGAAGGAAAATACACTGATAATGCCACGCGTTCCATCCTGCATATAAGCGATCAGACCCTTTTCTTTAATCGCCGATAGTACAATGAGATCTTTCCTGCCGGCGCCGTTCAGATCGACCAACGCTACGTCGCGTACCCTCCCTTCAAGGGGGATCGTCTCCCACCCTCGCGCGAAGGTTCCTTCCTGACGGTCAAACGCCACGACCTGACTCGGAGGGAAGGATGACTCAGTCCGAAGCGCCCCAATCTTTTTCGGATTCGTAAAGGTCAGAAGCTCTGTCGTGGCATTGCCCCATTGAGGCGACGCCTCCACCAGGACTCGCCGCGGCAGGATCTGCTCAACTGCATGCTCTTCTGGTGTAATCGGGGTCCCGGAATTTAGCCCCTCCTTCGCCAGAAGAGCCCGGTACGTGGGAATATGAGAAAAGGCGAGGTGATCGACGTCGCCCAGATCATCTTTGGCTTCCCATGACGGCTTGCTCTCGCTCCCGTAGATCTTCACTCGCTTCTCACTGATGACCGCAACCTCTGATATCTGGTCACCCACGGCCTTGATCGGCGTAAATTCGTAGAGATTCTTCACCTGGGCCGGAAGCGTAAGCGGCTGCCCTTCGACGTATCGCTCGCCATTCCACGTCAGCCGAACGATCGGCCTCTCAAATGCAGTGAGTTCTCCCATCCGCTGCCCGGCCAGGATTGGCGTCTCAATGCCGGGACCCATCACTACACGAAGAAAATAGCCCAACTTCTCGGCGACCCGAACGAGCCGGCCCCCTTGAAGTTCCAGAATAAACGACTGAAGCTCGTTTCGCCCACCGGATAGGGCCGTCACGACAATCTGGACGTGACCGCGTCCGTTCACGTCTCCGACGTCAAGATGCAGGTGACGAACAAGCCGAGGGCTGCTGGCTCTGGCAATCGATACTAATCGTTGATTCTGCCACCGATAGGCGATCACCTCCGAGGACGTGATCCCAACGATCTCAGGCCGCTGATCCCCATCCAGATCTCCCGCTACCAGTGCAAGAAGCGGATCGGACAACTCGAATGTTACAGACTCTTGCGCCTTCTCGGCAGGACGCGTCGTCACGTTCTCACCCGTACCTGGAAACGAACGGGACCCTTTCGGTTGCTCGCCGATCCTTGGAGGCTCTGCGATCTGGCGCTCAGTTTGAATAAAAGAGGGTCTCGGCGCGGCGGAGGGGGTTGGTTCTAAGCCGGACCGAGGGGCCGGCCTCGACGACGGCGATGGGGCGGCCACGACCATCGGCCCTCGCTCCTTCACCTCGACGCTTGCAACAGTCAACGGCGCTCCGGTAAAAACCGATATCACCTGCATGTTTAAAAACAATCCCTGGGAGCCAGGGCTGAGTTTACCGAGGATGAGAAACTGAACGTGCGTCTTCTCTGACAGTAGCTTTAGCGTTGAAGGATCGCCAAGCGATTCCATGCGCGACGTATGCTCCCCGGTCAGGGCTGCCTTAAGGAGAGGATCCTCAATCACCATAAAGTGGCCCGTCTTGGCTAGCGCAATAGCCAGATCTTTCGTGACCGAATCGGCATTCGCCTCCTTCACCCCACCGACATCGATAAGGGGAAGGGCAACCACTAAACGGTCCGAACTGACCCGGATCCGATCTTTGGCCCTGATAGCAGATCCTTCCTCTCTGAAAACAATAGCGGCCTCCGAAAATCTTTCCTTTACTTCAACGACTCTGATGAGACCAAGCCTCTTGTCCCGCCTCCCCAAAATCTCGCCGGTCACCGGGTGTTTGACCT
>NSJM01000088.1 GCA_002634395.1 Candidatus Methylomirabilis sp. | reverse complement strand
ATTCCGCAACCTTACGCTCGCTGATCGTCTGCTCGAGCGCATAGGCCATCGCGTCGAGCCGCATGAAATCGTTGACTTGGGTCGCGTCAGCGGCATTCTTCGGCAGCCACCGCAACGGTCGCTCTGCAAGAAACCCTGTCTCGAACGAGACGCCGTGTTGCTGCATGAGCCGTCTCACTTCGTTTTGCAGTTCGGTGGAATCGTTGTTCATTGGCCCCTCGCCCTTCGTTGAGGTCTGGCAGTTGTGAAAAGCTGTGTGCGCCGCGTGACTTTCATAAGTAATGTAGCACGTTGTCAAACCCGCACGCCACACAGCTATGGAGAAACGGATGTGCCAATAGCACAAACTCCGCCCAAAAAGCGATTCGGCTGTCCTGAGGCGATTTATACCCGGTTCAAATGAATGGAGCAAATAAGTCTTGACACGTCTTGAATTCTTCTTTATTCTTCCTTTCATGCTGACTCGTCGATATAGATCTGCAGGGCGGATTGACAGCGTCATCGATATCGAGAGGCTACGATCGGGAACCAAGTCTTGCCTTGAGCGTGACGCCTCTCGATTCCTCGAGCTCACCTATCCGACGGAAGATCTTCACGGGATGCTACGTTCTCTCAGTCAGAGATTCGGCCAGGAGAGCGCTACACCTGCCGACTCCCCAGGTCTTGTCTTGGCGGAGGGGGTCAAGGGCCAGGGCAAGTCACATGCCCTCCTTTTAGCGTATCACCTGTTCTCTAACCCAGAACTGGCATCTCCCTGGATGGAGTCGCACGGATATGCTTGGGCTCCACCCCGCGATACGATTATCCTCGTCGAAAAGTTTACCGACCAATATCTTCCGTTTGATTCGCTCTGGACCGGCATCGGGGAGAGGCTTGGCGTTGTGTGGTCTCAGGACCGCCCCCCTTCGCTTAACGACCTGCGCGACGCGCTTAGTGGCCGGCACCTCCTGCTCATCTTCGATGAACTCGAACGGGGCATCACCAACATCAGCGATCCCGCACGACAGAGCCAGAATCTCAGCGTCCTCCAGATGATCTCGGAGGAGGCGAATCGCAGTCGGCAGGTGACGCTTGTCGCCGCCATTTACGATGGGGCCAAAGAACCGGGGATGACGTTGAAACGGATTCCTCGGGTGGAACTGCGCTTCCGAAAGGCCGAGGATCGCGCAGCGATCGTTCGACACCGTCTGTTCTCGAATGCGGCGTCGTATGATCGTAACGTGGCTGATGACCTGATCCGATCCTACGTCAACACCTGGCGGCGGATGGGCGTGCAGACCACGGACGACTACCTGAACCGATTGCGCTCGTCATTCCCTTTCCTCCCGGAACTGATCGACCTGATCTTCGAGCGGATGGGAGGAGGTCAGGCGTTTCAGGGGACACGCGGCGCCCTTGGCCTTTTGGGCGCCATGCTTGATGCCGCAGACACACACGCCGGTCTGCTCACCGGCGCCCACTGCAACCTCACGGATCAGGCCTGCGCCGATCGCCTGCAGGACCTGGATCCGGCCGGCACCACGATCTCGTGTGCGGCGGGGAACCTGCGTGAGCTGCAGGCACAGCCTTACGCTGTGGCCATCGCCTCGGCTACGCTTTTGGCGAGTCTCGTACCGACGGGCCACGGCCGGGGGCTGTCGAAGGAAGAACTGATCCGGCATGTCGCGCAGCCGGATTGTGATCCCAACCAGTTCCAGGCGACATTGGATGCCTTCGAGCGTTACGGATCCTATTTCCACAAGGAGGAGGATCGCTTCTACTTCGACGTGCAAGAGAACGAAAACGCAAAGGTCGAACTGGAGGCGCTTCGGTCCGGAAGCGAAGAGGCGGCGCGGCAACAGGTGAAGGAGACCTGGTTGAAGGAATTGTTCAAGGAGTGGCAGCAGGCGGTTGTCTATCTCGATGCGGAGACGGCCCGCGCGGCCTTAAACGCGATGCCCACGAAAGGGCCGCGTTTTGTCATAGCCCCAAGGCGACTCTCGAATCCGGAGCGACACGATCTCTATCGGGGAGTAGACTTTCGTAATCAGGTCCTCCTGTTAGAGCCGCGCGATGAACGGGCCAATCACCTGACCAATCCCGATCTCCTGGTTACCGCGCGGCGATACGCCGCCGCGAGCGCCTTGGCGTCGACGGTCAAGAACGCGGAGCGGAGGGACCGGTACGAGAAGATCGCCGACCGTGAACGCAAACAGATCCTGAACACGCTCAAGCAGGCGGGGCTTGTGTATATCAAGGTCGAGGCGTGGGCAGAACAAGCGGATCAGAGCGTCTTTGAGATCGAACCGCTGGGCCAGGTCTGTAGCCGCGAGGAGATTGTCACCCACCTTCGCACCCAGGTGTATTCTCAACCGTACTTTGTGGAGCATATCCGTGATCGCCTTCCGGCGCTACTGGGTCAAAAGGTAGAGCAGGTAGATCGGCTGTACCGAACGACGCTGGGATTCCCGGTTCCCCTCAAGGAGGACATGATCGCCGGCGCGGTCCGAACCCTGGTGGAGGAGCGGGAGACTCGTTCGCTCGGCATCCAGGGACCGCGCGGTCGAAGCTTTTGCGGCGAACCGGTTGCTCTGACACCGACGGAGTTGGACGAGGCGATCCTGGCCGAACCGTGGGTCGTCGCAACGACGCCCTCCGCTCCCTCAAGACCATCCGATCTTCCAGTCGCACAACCACCCTCGGCCGTGGGGACTCCAACGCCGCCTGGACTGCAGCCCGAGGAGATCGCGACACCGCAATGCGGTTCACTGGCGGAGTTGCGCCAGCAGGTAGCCGCGCGGATCACCAAGGTCGATGGCGCCGACATTCAGCAGGTGAGCTTTCGGGTGTTGACGACCGCTCGGAATGTGGAGCTGTCCGGATTCAGTTCGGGCCTCCGTGGGGCGCTCAGCGGCATGGGGACCCTCGACGTTCAGATCGAGATCACCTGCCCTGGACCACTGACGAAGGCCGATGTCGAAGCCAGGTGCGAGCAATTGCCACAGATCTCGCAGGCGTCGTATTTGGCGCGTCTACGGCTTATACGGCGGGACGAGGTCTCCCCGTGAGCGCGCCTACCGGGGTACTGGACCGCGTCCTGCTGGATGAGTTGACACGTCCTGGATCCAGATTGCCGGGCATCGCCGAGTGGCTCATGAACGAGGTCTGGACCATGGATCGCTACCGGGCGGTCGGGCAGAAGCCGGTTGAGTATCTGCGCCAAGGCGAGGCCCTGGTCCATCAGCGGGAGACTCTTCTGACCTTGGCGGGCGAGTCGTTGTACGACGAGCTGGCGGCTGGGCCGCCGGCCAACAGGTCGCTCCGGGCCTATTGGGATCAATTCCCGGGCGCTTCGGTGGTAATCCTTGATGGATGCTCTCTGCGTGAGCTGCCACGGCTGGTCGAACTGGCCGACGCCTCGGGACGGGCCGTTCTCGATAAGGGGTACGGTATGGCCGCCATTCCGAGCGAGACCGAGCCGTTTATTGAGCAACGCATGGGTCTTGGCCTACCGGCTATCGCCCCCTCCGCGCTGCCTGGGCGGCGCGAACTGCACAATCAGGGTATTCGCGCCTATTGGATGAGACAACCGACCGAGCGGATCGCGATCGAAGACACCTGCGACGCCGTGCTGCTCTGGGCGAGATTTCCGGACATGCGGTTTTTGGATAGCCATGCAGCCTCGCCCGAGCTGTTCGACGCGATCTGGGATATGATGCAGTCCGTCTGGATGAAGACCGTTCAGGTCGTTCCGTCCTCGAAACCGGTACTTGTCACCAGCGATCACGGCTACATCTTCCTGGGACAGGGCCTGAGCGAGCCAACACTCAACAATGTAGATAAGCCCCTCGAAGGCAAGCGGTTCCGGGAGTGTGCCGCTCACGAGTCGTTACCGGAACGAAGGGCCGGCTTATGGGTAGATCCCGCGAGGCGACTGGCCGTCCTCGCCGGCCGCGTCCACAATCGCCCACAGGCGCCGTCACCGAGCAACTCCCTGTACCGCCACGGGGGCTTAAGTCTCATGGAGATGCTGACCCCGTGGCTGGTGCTGGGCCCGAAGGACGAACACGCATGAAACAAAAAATCGGTACCCTCATCGACGAAGAGGTTATGCGACTCGCCAGGCGCAAGGCGGCGGAAGAAGGCCGGTCGCTCAGCGATCTGATCCAGGACGCGCTGGTGCACTACCTTCGGAAGGAGCCGGCGGCGCCAAAGGAACGGCGACAAGCGTACCAGCTTTTTTGCGAGCGTCCCATGAAGATCCCTGCGGACGAGCTGCGCCACCTGCTTGCCGAGGATATGTGGGAGCTATGAATCCGGACGACATCCCGGGCGGAAGTCACTGCGTCCTGGACAGCAACATCCTGATCTACGCCGAGGATGCTGCCTCCTTGCAGGTGCAGCGGCTGTTGCGTCGCATCGAGGAGCAGGATCTGACGGCAGTATTGCCTCAACCGGTCTGGCAGGAGACCATGCACCTGCTCATGATTAAGGAGGCGATCATGCTCGGGCACGTACGGGGACCGAACCCTGCCCGCCAGTTGGCGGGGAAACCCGACGTCGTACGGCGCCTGGTGATGTATCGAGACAAGGTCAGGGCGTTGGTGACGTTAGGGTTGGAGTTTGAGCCCTGTCATGAGGCCGACCTTATGAGCACGGCCCTGGCGATCCAGGAGCGCTATGGGTTGTTGACAAACGACTCCCTGATCGCGGCGATCGCCATCCGCATCAGGGCGGATGCAGTGGTGTCGGCTGATACGCGATTCCGCGCAATCAAAGAACTGAAGGTCTACGCCCCATCGGATCTGACGTTGTCCTCTGCGCCATGAGTCAGGACAGAGCGACAACTCCCCTCACCCCAACCCTCTCCCCAAAGGGGAGAGGGGAAAGCGAGGGAGTGTCGACTAATCGTCCGGGCAAGCGCGCCATCGAGGTCGGTTTTCCCATCGTCGAGATCAATCGCCTGGCCGTTCCCGAACGCAACTCGTTCAAGCCGATCTATCAGATGCACAAATGGTTCGCGCGCCGGGCCTCCTGCGTCTTCCGCGCGATTCTGCTCGGGACCCTCAAGCCGGCCCTGCAACCGGACGGGACCCCGACCGACCTGATGGCGGAGTTCTACAAGGACCACACGAACGATCCCGACACCAAAGACACGGTCGTTCTCGATCCGTTCATGGGCGGCGGGACGACTGTTGTCGAGGCCCTCCGGCTGGGCTGCCGGGTCATCGGGATCGACCTCAATCCGGTCGCCTGGTTCATCGTCAAGACCGAGATCGAGCCGGTCGATCTTGAGGCCCTCCGGGCCGCGTATGATCGGCTGGCGGAGAGGCCCGTAGCGTGGAATGGCGGGCGGCCTGTCAAGGAGACGCTTCTCAGCCTGTATAAGACAGAGGCGGCAGGCGACGTCGAGGCCGACGTCATCTACACCTTCTGGGTTAAGTCGGCGATCTGCACCGACCCCAACTGCCGGCGGGAGGTACCGCTCTTCAAAGAGTACATCATCGCGCAGAAGGCGCCGAAGATCCGGTACCACCGGGATGCCGACTGCCCAGCCTGCAAGAAGACCTTTGACTGGGAAGTCGACGTCGCGTCGTTGATCGCGGAGCCGGCATTGATGGTGAATGCGCCCCGAGGCAGCGGCGGGGAGGGGCGTCCCACCCAACGCTGGGTCTATGCGCCGGAGCCCCCGAAACCTCGTGGCCGCGGGGCGAGCGCGCAGACCGACGTCGAATGCCCGCACTGCCGCAACACCATCCGCGTTCAGGTCCCGAGCGCGAAGAAGCCGACAAAGCCTATCCAACTTACGGTGTTGCTGTGCCCCGCCTGCGAGGCGGTCTGGCAGTGGCGGGGTCCGTTGCCGGACGGGGAGATCACGTGTCCCAGTTGCCGCCATTCATACGATCCACGCAAGGGGAACGTTCCGGAGAAAGGGAGGTTTCAATGCGCCTGCGGCCAGCGGGACGCGATCATCGCCAGTATCCGCAGCCTGCCCCAGGATAGACGGCTGCCCATCCGTCCCTATGCCATTCAGGCGTACCTGCCGCCGCTGAGACCCGACGATGTCACGACGCAGGAGACCGCGCAGATCTCCCTGCCGGTCGCTGCTCCCTCAGCTCAACCCTTTCCCACAGAGAGAGGGGCGTCTCCCTCTGGTCTGCTGATCCCCTCTAACGGCAAGTTCTTCAAACGCTTCACCGTCTCCGACATGCGACGGCTGCAAGGGGCCGAGACCCTCTGGGAACGGCACAAGACAAACCTCCCGTATCCCAAGAGCGCGATTCCACGGGGTGCAGAGACCAACCGTCTCCTTGAACACCACTACAACGACTGGTCCGACATGTTCTCGCCCCGGCAACTGCTGGCCCTGAGCACGCTGCTCCAGGGCATCATGGCGGAAGAGGATCAGACGTTAAAAGAGATGCTGTTGAGTAGTTTCTTCAGTGCTCTGGAAGGATCGAACCTCTTTGCGAGGTTTAAGACAAATCAAGATCGCAGTGAGACGTCCAAGGGGGTGTTTGCGAGGCATGATTTTCAGCCGAAGCTGACGCCGGTCGAAGACAACGTGTGGGGTGCGGAAATTGGGAAGGGATTCCGTGCCTGGTTTGAAATCGTTATTGACGGAAAGCAGTTTGCGCAGGTGCCATCTGATAATTACTACCATGCGACTGCCAACGGTCAAAAGCTTGAACGAAGAGCCGATGGAAGTCGTGCTGTGTCGAAGGTTTCATCTGAGACACTGGATGGCGAAGCAAAGACCATCTTACGATGCCATTCGCTTCTTGATGCAACCCCGCCGACGCAGTTCAACTATGTTGTGACCGACCCTCCATATGTCGGCAATGTCAATTACGCAGAACTCGCCGACTTTTTCTACGTCTGGCTCCGCCTTGCCTTGAAAGAACACCATCTTCAGTTTGCTCCGGAGTACACACCAAAGGCCGAGGAGATCATCGAAAACCCCACACGAGGGAAGACGAGAGAACACTTCTTCGAAGGTCTCCTTTCCAGCTTCAGAAATGTCTGTAGTCAACTCTCGCTGGACGGCTTGCTGGTCTTTACGTTCCACCATACCGACCAACAAGGTCATGTCTGGGAAGGGTTGCTCCAGTCGATCTGTCAGGCCGGATTGGAGATCGTCTCTGTCTACCCCATCCATGCAGACTCGGAGACCTCTCTTCACTTAATGGACAAAGAGAACGTCTCCTATGATCTCATTCACGTCTGCCGGAAGCGGCGAGAGGATCCTCGCCCTCGCTCGTGGGCCGGGATTCGGCAGGAGGTGCGGCGGAAGGCTCGCGAAGAACTGCAGGCCATCGAAAAGGGACGATACGGCAACCAACCGCTGCCGGAGCCGGATGTCCGCCTGATCTGCATCGGCAAGTGTCTCGAACTCTACAGCGCCCATTACAATAAGGTGCTGGACCACGAAGGCACCCCCTTGCCCTTACATAAGGCGCTTCAGGATATCTCTGCGATCGTGGATCAACTCGTCACACGGGATCGCCCGCTGCCGGCTGAACTGGGGGCGGTGGATGCATTGTCCTATGTGTGGCTCCGGGTGCTCGCGCCGATCAGGAACGAGATCATGGTGGACGCGATCAGCAAGGCGGTCCGTGGCATGCGGGTGAGCGTCGACGATCTTAAGGATGCCGGCCTTCTCGTGCGCGGGCGGACCGGCCGCGGACGGACCTACGAGGTCAAACAGCCGGTCGATCGTCTCGACGGACTGGTGCGGCAGTATCAGCCTGGACTGGCGATGCGACCGACGCAGGGAGAGCTGTTCACCGGCGAGGGCGAGGCGATCCTCTATGGCATCTTGTTGGTGGATCTGTTGCATCTGCTTATTGGACTGGCCGCTGCAGGGGAGTCGGTGGTGCCCTGGCTCGAACGGTTCTCAGGCATGCGGCAACAGCTTCGGGCTGCCCTTGCATTCGTACGTGAGCTTCGAGCCGATTGGAAGGAGCCGATCGGTCGGGTCATGGCCTTGATCGAGGGGCCGCCGCTCCTCCGAAGAATGGAGCGGTCCTGATGCCGGGGTACCACCTGATCGAGGCGCGGATGCTTACGCCTTCTCATCAAGATGGGATCGAGCCGCATCCCAACCGAAAGGGGTTTCTGGATTACATGCGCGAGCTTCGGGAGGAGACGTTCCCTTTTCCGCCGGGGTACCGGTTCAGAATCGAGGGTCTGGAGGATCTCCTGCTGGCTGCCGGCGATCGGCTTCAGGAGGTTGAAGGATTCATTCACGCGACCCTGGTACGGCGCGCGGGCGACTTGGATGCGGTCATGGGCACGCCTGTGCAGATCATCTTTCGCCAGCGCTTGCAGCTCGCCGACGATTTTTGGGTGGAGGCTGGTGTGAATCGGCATCTGAGCCTGCGCCGGATCTTCGGGACACCGATCCGGCAACAGGGACCGAACGGTACAGAGTTCTTCTTTACGGGATTCAATCTGACATGAGTGAACAAGCGACTACATATCACGTTAAACCTGACGTCGGGCCGAACGACAAGGTCCGGGTGCCGTCCCATCCTGAGTTAGGGGTAGGGGAGGTGCTGCGCGTCGCCGAGACCGCCGGCTATTACCAGGCCGACGTGGTGTTCGATACGCCAGCCGGGCGGCGTCTTGAGGTCTTCCCGGTCGAGCTGCTGGAGAAGACCGGCGATCTCTGGCAGCGGCTGGCCAAAGGAGACTGTAATGATCCTGACAGTTATCGAATCAAGCAGGTGGCCATCGATATGGCCCATGCGAACTCGGGCGGGGAACTCTCGTCCAGCCGGGTGGACCTGCTTCCACATCAGATCTTGCTGGTGCATGACCTGGTTGCAATGTCCGAACGACGGGTCCTGATCGGGGACGAGGTGGGTCTCGGCAAGACCATCGAGACCGGCATGCTGCTGCGGGAGCTCCAGGCGCGGGGCGAGGCCGATCGCGTCCTGATTATCACCCCGGCCGGGCTGGTTAAGAACTGGCAGCGCGAGCTGCGCGACTGCTTCCGCCTGCATCTCTCGGTCCTCAACCATGATTTTACCGACCATGGCGCCGCCTCCTGGGAGACGCATCCCTGGGTCATTGCCTCGATCGATACCCTGAAGCAGCCGCGGCGGATCCAGCGTCTGCTGGCAGCCCCACGATGGGATCTGATCGTCTTCGATGAGGCGCATCATCTGTCGCGCACGCGATCCGGCAAGAAAACCGTCACGACCCAGAACTACAGGCTTGCGGAGGCGCTCAGGAGCCATACCCGTGATCTCCTGTTCCTGTCGGCTACGCCGCACCAGGGCAACCCGTACCAGTTCTGGTCGCTGATCCAGTTACTCAATGACCAGCTCTTCAGCGGTCCGGACGAACTCAGCGATCATCGGGGGATCCTCGGGCGCGTGATGATCCGCCGAACAAAGCGGGAGGTGACCGATGCACACGGCGCCCCGATCTTCCGGCGCCGTCAGGTGCACACCGAGGGATTCTCGCTGGCCCCGAGAGAGCGGGAGTTCTACGACCGCTTGAGCGAGTATCTGCGCGAGGGCTATACGGCGGCAGGGATCGACCAGGCGCGCACAACGCGTGAGCAGCGCGCCATCGGCTTTGTCATGGCAACGTTTCAAAAGATCATGTCCTCCAGCCCGCGGGCGATTCGTCAGGCCTTGCGCCGTCGCCTGCTCGTCTTGTTGGCGCGGAAACAGCTTGCATTGGAGGCTCAACGACGCTCTGGCGCTGCGACGAGCGAAGCGATCTTGAAGGTTCAAGACGAGATGCTCGAGGTTGCACGCGCGATTCTTGGTGAGCAAGCGACCAACGGTAGCGATGTCGAAGCCTATGTCCTACGTATTCGGCGCCGGCTCCTCAAGCGGATGGAGGAGTACTACGAGACGACGGACTGGTCGCTGGATGGGGACGAGGAGGCGGAAGAGGGGGTCTACGCTGAGGCCGACATCCCGCAGGAGATCGAGAAGGTGCGGACCCTGATCACGCTTGTGCCCCAGGGCACCGACCGCCGTTTCGACACATTGCTCCGCGCCGTGAGCGAACTCTCCCGGCACAATACAGAAGAGCGGTTCGTGATCTTCACCCAATATCGGGACACCTTGGAGTGTCTCTGTGAAGAGCTGGGAAAGATTTACGGCGCTCACCGGATCGCCAGGATCGTAGGAGGGCCGCTCGATGACAAGATCGCGGCCATGGAAGCGTTCTGGTCTCCTGATGGTGCGCGATTCCTGGTCAGCACCTCGGCCGGCGGGGAAGGGATCAACCTGCAGATCGGCCACATTATCTTCAATTATGATCTGCCATGGAATCCGATGGCGGTTGAGCAGCGGATCGGTCGTATCCATCGCTATGGGCAGGAAGAGACCGTCCAGGTCTACAACCTGTTAGCTGAGGACACCGTCGAGGAACGGATCTACGGTCTGCTCGAGTCAAAGCTCAGTGAGATTGCGCAATCTATCGGCAAGACCGATCCGCAGGGCCGACCGCTCGAAGACTTTCGCAGTGATGTGCTGGGCTACCTGGGGAGTCATCCGGATTATCAGGACCTGTACAAGTGCGCCCTGATGGATCGCGATTACCGACGGACGGATGCGGACCTTCAGCGCATGATCCACGAAGCGATTCGAGCCAGAGAAGCGCTGGAGCACCTGGCCCAAGACCTCGGTCACTTCAACCTGGAACACTATCGGACCTTGGAGGGACGCTACTCCCTTCTCGAACTCGGCGAGTGGCTGCGTAAGGCGATTCTGAAGCTCGGCGGAGGCGTGATTCCAACCGGCGAATTCTGGAGCTTTATCTGTCCCGAGGCGCTACAGCGGAGATACCGTCTGCTCCCCCGGTACGACAAGGTCTGCTTCGAGCGTGACCTCGCTGTGCGCAACCGCGGGTGCGAACTGGGGGGCATTGGGCACCCCCTTGTTGATGCGGTCTTGGAAGAAACGCGATCCGCGCCATTCCCTGGCGAGGTAGCGGACTTGCTGGCCGGACAGGTGTGCGCTCGCTACCTGGTTCGCCGTCGTGACGAATGCGGGACGACCCAGAGTCGCGTCATCAGCCTCGCCTATGAGCCGTCGAGCGGCGAGATCGCGACGCCGCAGCATTTTCTTGCTGACGTGGGGAACGGGTCAGGTGTTGGAGCGGCGGTAGATCTTGGCCAGGTGAGAGCGGCCATAGAGAGCGCTCTGGAGGCCGAGATCAATAACTGGCTCCCTAGCCGTCAATCGCGCATCGGGTTGAACATCTCACTGGTAGGTCTCCACAGGTGAGCCTAAGGGCTTGTGCCTAAATTAGAACAGTTGCAGGCATCCCGCTCCCTTGACAGGAACGGGGTTGGTACCTACATTGAATATGAAGGCGGCGATGTGCGAGTTGTACCCATGGAGAGGAGGTAGTCCATGGGGAAGTAGGGGAAGTAGAAATGCCTGAACGTTCGAGTTTGCAAGAGGTTGAGGTGCTGTACAGCCCTTTAGGTCC
>NSJM01000087.1 GCA_002634395.1 Candidatus Methylomirabilis sp. | reverse complement strand
GGGAGGTCTTCGTGTGATGGACAGAATTGATCTTTCGAAGTATCATTGGACGCAACGCAAAGTATTGGCGCACCCGCACCAAGGATGAGATGCACCATACCGGAGGTTCTCTTACATGCCACACTGGGTTAAGATCATACCCCTCGTGTTTATCCTGTCCATGTTGCTGCTTCCGATAGCCTCATTAAGGGCAGGTGAGTCCGCGTCCACCGGACTCACGGCACGCGAATTGGCCAGAATAGAAAAAGGCAGAGCGGTAGTCAAGCCAGAAATCCACTCCACAGGGGACGGCACGCGCGGCGCTAGAATCAAAGCCTACTGCATCATCAACAAGCCGCCGGACGCCGTGTGGGCTGTCATGCTGAACTATCATCAGTTTGACGAATTTATGCCGCGGCTCGAGAAAATCGAGGTCCTCGAAAGGACAAAAAGCACCATGAAGGTTACCGAGACGGTTTATGTTCCGCTGGGCGTACTCAGTTATACGATCGATCTGATTTTCAAACCTGCGCAGAGGACAGTGATGTGGGCGCTTGATAAGTCGAACAAACACGACATCGCGGACACATTCGGCACCTGGGAACTCCTCCCGTACAGCCATGGTAAGACCATGCTTCGATACACGGCCACCTTGGACAGCGGCATGTTTGTTCCCAGATTCCTGGAAGAAGCTCTGATCAAGAACGATTTGTCGGATGCACTGTTGAGCCTGAAGCGACGCACCGAATCCAACGGGACATGGAAGAAGAAGAGATAGGGCTTCTATTCAACACCGCCTGGGTCTTGATCGGTTCTTCATAAAACCGCTTCAGCGGAAACGTCGTCGCTACTCGACGTAGACAATGAGCTGGACGCCCATCAGGATGACAAAGAGCGCCGGAACCAACCCCCACCACCGTTGCTTCATGATCCCCAACGATCCGAGGAGGTACGTCATGCCGGCCAGGATCGCGGTAATCCCCTCAGTCGTGTGAGGCGAATTGGCGCGTCCCACGTAGTTGAAGTTGCTGATGGGATGAAGATGGAACAATAGGGTCACTCCCCCCATGATGGCGAGCCATGGAAAGATCATGCCCCACAGCCAATGACTGAATATTCTGCGCGCCCGCAGCCATTCTACAGATCCCATAGCGAGGACGATGACACCGGACAGCTTATGCTCGATAGCCTCCCGGTCACCCAGGAGTTCGGTCAGCGTCCGAGGGCCGAACGGCCAATACTCCGGGTCGCTCCTATACAGGATGAATAACGCCACGCCCAGCGTCATCAGTGGCCAGAGATGCGCATACTTGGACTTCTGACCTCCCCACAGGGCCGCGCCTGTCATCGCCATCCCCATGACGAGTACCAGCCATCCTGAGAAGTGATGGTTAAAGTTCGAGAACTCCGTATGCGCTTGCCATGTCTCCCAGCTTCCGGCTTCGTCCGGCGGGATGGTGTGGTCATCGAACGGCGCCAGAAGTGGGTTCATGCTGGCGAATAATCCGTACGGATTCGGATACCAGATCCAGAGACGGATCACCCACGTATCCGGATACCAGGCAGTAAATGCGCTTTTGCTGTCAGGATGAACCTGAGGGCAACCTTCAGCGGAGGGCGATCGGGACTCCTGCCCGTCCGCATAGCGGCAGATCGCCAGACTCCGTTCCCACTCGATTCCCTGAAACGGGCTCTCGGCGGGACGGGCACCTGGAGCTGTATATTTCAGCGCAACCAGTTGCCAGCGCCCCTCCCTTTCGGTATAGAGGAGCGTGGAAGGATGAAAATAATCAAATTGCGTGATAGCCGCCTTACGAAAATGGTAGCCCTCTAACGGCACATTCCCCGATATCTGCGTATACCCATCCGCCTTAGCCTGCTCCAGATCCTGATAGCGCGACGTGGCCGCTCGAATGTCGGCGATGAGCCTCGCCAGGGCGAAGTCCTTTTCCGGTTCCTTGGCGTACCAGTGATCGTGGCTCATGTACCATTCGGAAGCCAACGCCAGCCCTGCGGCCAGCAGCGTTACAACTGCAAATGCGATGAATTGTCTCTTCACGTACCCTCCTCCTTTTCAGCCCGTTGAAGGCTTATACTACGAATCCCGTTCACCCTTGTACTCAGCGTGAACGGGACGAGCGTGGCACCGGCCTCTACCCTTCAACTATTCGTGATACATCCGTAGGTTGCCTCTTCATGTGACAGCGCCCTATTCGCTTGAACCATTCTCGGCGTGGGCCGCTCGTTGCGCAGCCACCGCTGGAGCATGGACGAAGAGCTTGGCCTGCGTCGGTTTAGCAGCCTGCTTGTCCGGCGGTGGGGTCAAGGCGTAGGTGATCTCTTTCAAGTGGTCACCGTACTGCCGCTCTGGATTGTACACCCGCGGGAACTTCCAGAGCATTCGAACGAAGTTCGTCTGACCCTGCAGGAGCAGTCTGGACGCGGTGGAGAAGGTTCCTCGAACCGCGGCCCAGCCCAGGTGCTTACGGTTTAAGACCGCTTGGGTCTTGACCAGTTCTTCATAAAACCGCTTCAGCGGCAACGTCGTCGGCAGGACGGCATGCTGGACATCGAACAGCCGGTAGTCGAGAGAGGTGAGTTTCCTCGACTCGGTATACCAAGTCTCCGTCCCGGGGTACGGGGTATTCACGGTAAGATGGACGATCTCAGGAACGCCGGCGGCCCACTCGCGGACGATCCGGAATCGCTCCTCGTCCCAACCCGAATCGGCGATGATGTTGAGAGCCACCGTAAATCCCAGCGTCCGCGCCACCTCCAGGGCCTGAAAATTCTCGCTGGGCGTGGCCCGCTTCCGGATCTGTTTCAGCCCTTCTTCGTCAAGCGCCTCCAGGCCGAGAAACATGTACCGGAGTCCGAGTCGCTTCCAGTAGGCGAAGACCTCCTGATTGCGGAGTAAGACATCACACCGGGTCTCCAGGTAGTACTGCTTGCGGATCCCTCGACGCTCGATCTCCCGGCCGATCGCCATCCCGTCCTCCGGATGGATGAAGGCCACATCGTCTACAATGAAGGCATTGGGCTCTTGGATCCTGGTCAGGTCCTCTCCGATCACTTCAGGAGAGATCTTGCGATAGCTTCGACCATAAAAGGTCCATGCGCTGCAAAAAGAACAGTCCCAGGGGCAGCCGCGCGTAAACTCAATCGACGCGCAGGGATCCAGGACACCAATGAAGTATTTATGTCGGCGGCGGGCAAGGTCTCTGGCCGGCAGCGTACGGTCCAAGTCGTGGAGCATCAGCGGCGGGGGGCCCATGCCATGAGCCGTCACCACCCCGGGAAGCGTTTCAAGTCCTCCATCCAGGATGGCATCCAGCAGAGGCGGAGTGATCGGCTCCCCTTCTCCACGCACAATGCAGTCGATAGCACCCTGCGCATGATCGAGCAGCTCCTGCGGGATAAAGGACGCGCTATGGCCCCCAACGAACACAAAGCACGCAGGCAGGAGGCGCTTGGTCTCCTTGGCCAGTTCCACCACCTCCGGAAGATTAGCTAAAAAGTTCAGGGAGAACCCTACGGTCTGGGGGCGAAAGTCGAGGATCTCTCGCAGGTAGTCCTGACGGTGGAAAACCTGGAGGTCAAAGAGCCTGACCTCGTGGCCCGCCAACCGAGCGGCCTGAGCCACCCGCTCCAGCCCTAGCGGCTCCAGCCGAAGGAAGATCTCAGCGTACATCAAGGAACTTGGATGCACCAACAGGACTTTCACGGCATTCCTCCACTCATTCGCTCGTCGCAGTCAGCCATAAACTGACTCACGACACTGCGACGTCTTTCGTAAAGAGAGGGAAGGATCGCGCCCGCCCTTCACGGATGGCTTGTTCCAGTAGGACTCGGACCTCCTTCACCTTCACGTTGGGCAGTACCGCGTCGTAGAACCGGATGTAGAAATCGTCGGGTATGACGATGACTGAAGCGCGCAGTGTAAGCCCTATCCGATCGATCGTTCTTACATACCGGACGGTTCGGCTTTGACCGGGCGCAATTCTGGTGTCGAAAAGTTCTTGCGTCAGGTCAAGCGTGACCTCTCGCCCGATCCGTTCCTCTTGCACGCTTTCGTTCACTTGCGTGCCGTCCGCATCGACCAACTCCCATCGAACTACGATCTTCGGCGTCACATAGGTTGGGAAGTTGTGCCCCACACCGGTATTGACCAGGCTGATCTCAGCGTGGACCTGCTCGCCGATCCGATAGCGCTCCTTGTCCAGTGAAAAACGGACGGACACACCTTGCTTGACCGTTTCAGCATTATGAATCCCCCGCCATAGGTGCCGCCGCTCCGGCATATGGCAGCTCTGGCAGGTCTTCCCTTCCCGCGCATACGGCCCTTCTTTCCATTCATTGTAGGTGTTTTCAAGCAGCTTGCCGTCCAGGGCAGCCCCATTCGGCTCGAACTGGTGACAGCCTTTGCAGAACTCGGCTCGTTCAAAGGCTGCCGTCCTGACGGCGCCGCCGTGAGGAAGCTGCACCGCCGGAAGGGAATTTTCGAGCGAGCCGTCTCGTTTTGGCGGCCCGAAGCGCTGATGTCCCCGGACATGGCACCCGGCACAGCTCAAGCCTTTTTGTTGCAACGACGCTGAAAAGGCACGATGTGTTTTAAACTGTTGTGCGGCGTTACCCCAGATCCCTGGCGCGTCCGGCGGCGTGACTGAAAAATGGCGCTTCCTCTTGAACTTGGATGGGGGAGCGTCCTTTTTTAACACCTTCTCCTGCTGCTCGGCAAGAGGGGCATGGCAACTGTAGCACAGAAGCGCCGTCTTGGGATCGTTATGGATCAACTCCATCGTCTGGCCTATGACGCCCGGCCCCATGCTTTTGCTGTGGAGACTGCTGCTCCAGTCCTCATACTGAGTTCGATGGCAGACGGCGCAGTTTTCCGGGTCAAGCGATGCCTCGATCGACGAGAAATGGGCCGGCGGTTTGCCTTGCGGTGGGATCGGTTCCTGCCAATGATGCGCGAGAAACTCGAGTTGCGCGTCGTCATCGGCAGCGGACGGCGGGTCGTTCATCGCCCATGTCCCAACCGAAAGTCCCAGGCATGCGCCCACAACTACGCTATAGAGGATCAGCCGTTTCATAGTTCACCCTACGGAGCATCACGGCACAAGCGGATCGACCGATCTGCGTCCAGATGTCTCAGTGATGGCACCGTGTCTTGCCCCTTGTGGGGCGCCTTGTGAACGATAGATTAGATGGAGCGATTCGGAGTCGCCGTTCGCTCTCTACGGTCCCCGCGTCGCCATGGCGGTTCGTTAGAGGGCAGAAGGTAACACGCTCCCTCAGAGAGATTGGCGTGAAGCCGTACGCCTCCTGTACGGTATCCCTGGATGTGATCGCGTCCAGGCGCTAGATGTCGAGTACGCCAGTGGTAAGCGGGGGCGATCCCATCATTTACTCGAACAAGAGCGCCAGCGTCGCTGCAAGGGAAATGGGAAGCAACAGCTTTGGGCGTCTGGCGCCGAGTTGGTTGTGCACCAGATCGACAACCCCTTCGTAGCTGATCTGTGCCGGTCCTGCCAGGGCAATCGCCTCACCTTTTCCCGTTCCGCCTTCCACCGTCTTCACCAGGCAGGAGACGAGGTCGCCCAACCACGTATTTCGAACGAACGGATAGATCCGATCGGGGACGGCTCCGACAGTACTGACCTACACCACATGTCGGGCCTTCGCCTCCCGTGCCGCCTCCATGACACGGCAAGTCCTCTCGTAGTGAACTGTCTCAAAGGTCTCTCCAGCCTTCGCGAAATATCCCGGTAAGGTGGATGACCTGCTCGACTCCCTGCATCGCGGGCTTCAGCGACGCAGCATCGGTCATGGCCGACCGGCAGAACGACCCAGCCACCCCCCGCAGTCGCCAAGTATCCGCGCAACTCCAAACAAGCGCCCTGGCAGAACAACCGAGCACAGAGAGTCGCTTGAGCAGATGGGCGCCAACGAACCCACCGGCGCCCGTCACCAGGATCATGTCTTACCTTAGCTCTTGCGTGATGTTTTAGCGAAAAAGGTCGTGAAAATGGGCTCCGGTTTCCCTGCACTGCATTTCGGGCATTTCAGCCGCTTGGTCTCCCGTTCCTTGATGCCCATCGTCAGTGAGAATTTCTTGCCACACTTCGCACACTTGAAATCATAGCTAGGCATCAGTCTTCCCCTCCCTTCGTACGATTATCGTGGAAAGATCTTACCGGAGACCGGATTACACAACGGGATTATAATGAAAACGCGGTTGATTATAAGGTAGATAGACTCAGGAAATCAAGCGGGCGACTACGTACGTCGCAACGGGTCGAGCTCGATCTGGCTATCTGAGGTCCCGTTGTAACAGTCTGGCGACGGTCTCAAGAAAGATCAACAAATCGAGTGGCTTGGTGAGGGAGGCGGCACAGCCAACCTCCAGAGCCATGATGCGGTCTTCGGACCCGGCAAAAGCGCTGACAGCCAGTACGGGAATATCCCGGGTCTCGGCATCACGTTTGAGCTGTCGAGTAAGGGCAAAGCCATCGATGCCTGGAAGTTGCAAGTCCATAATGATGAGAGTCGGTCGCTCGGCCTTGACCCGTTCCAAAAGCCCAAGGCCGTTTTCCGCCTCAAGAACCGTACACCCCCGCGCTTCCAGAGCAGCAACTACCAATTCCCGGTTCAGCGGGTGATCCTCCACTACAAGAATCTTTTCTTCTGCCATCTCATCCTCTGGTCTCTGGACGCTCTTGGGGGGATAGTGGAAGCCGGACAGTAAAGGTGCTCCCTCGGCCCTCTCCCTCTGATGTCACCCAGATCGATCCCCCATGTAACTCGACGAGCTGCTTCGTCAGGGCAAGACCCAGGCCTGTGCCCTGGAACTGCTTGGTGAGAGCTGGCTCGAGCTGGGTAAAAATCTGAAATAGTTTAGAGAGGTCCTCCGATTTGATCCCGATTCCGGTATCGGACACGGCGATTTCCATGAACTCGCCAGACCCTGCACCATCCTCCCTAGACCCTATGCGGGCGGTCACAGTAATCCGCCCGCCTATCGGAGTAAACTTCACGGCATTCGAAAGAAGATTGTAGAGGATCTGCCTGAAGCGGGTAGCGTCCGCCTCAATGACCGGCATATCGTCGTCTATCGAAAGTTCCAGAATCTGTTGCTTCTGCTCGGCCTGCGGGCGGATGGCATAGATGGCCGCCCCGATAGCCTCCCTGGGAGGGAAGGGTTGCAGTTGAAGGAGAAGCTTGCCCGCCTCGACTTTAGAGAGGTCGAGGAGATCATTAATCAGGGCCAGGAGGTGCTCCCCACTCGTGGCAATATTTCTTGCGAACCGCGTCTGCTTCTCGTCCAGGGAACTAATGGTAGGATCCTGAAGCAGCCAGGCAAAGCCGAGAATTGAGTTCAACGGTGTTCGGAGTTCGTGAGACATGTTGGACAGGAATAACGACTTATGACGGGAGGCCTCCTCGGCCCGCTGTTTCGCCTCTTGCAGTTGCCGTGTGCGGTGCTCGACCGTGGTCTCCAGTCGGTCACGCGCTTCTTGAAGAGCGATATCCCGTCGTTGGACCTGTGTCAACATCTCATTGAACCCATCAATCAGTTGGCCCAGTTCATCCTGACTGGACCCAGTGACTCGGACCGAATAGTCTTGCATCTTTGACACAATGGCTGCCGTATGCGCAAGGTTCAGAACCGGCTGAGAGATCACGCCCTCAAGTGTTGAAGCCAGCAACAGCGCTACCAGTGAGGAGGCCAGCAGCACACCAAGAACGATCATTGCGCTTATCCGAAGGCGGGCATATGCCTCTTGCGTGTCGGCCTGAATGTACAGTGTTCCGATCTTCTCCTGGTCGAGGAAGATCGGATGGAATACGATTAGGCGCCTCCCCTCTAACCTACTTCCACCTGTCGAGGGCACGACCGGAATCGCCTCCTTCTCCAGAGGCTGGCGTCGATACGAAGCGAAGACCTTCCCCTCTTTCGTATAAATGGCCGCTAACGCGATCCGGGAGTCCTTTCGCAGGGCGGAGAGCGTCTCTTCCGCGGCGCTCGGATCATTGAAAGTGAGAGCGGCTGCGCTATTCGCCCCGATGACGTCAGCCAAACTCATCAGTTCGCGGGTCATAACAGAGCGGTAGACCGCCAACTCGTAGACGATGAGGGCCGTGCCAGTCAGCAATAGCGCGACGCTGGTGGTCAGCATCGTGATGCGCCTCAGCTTTTTCTGGATGGGGACATCCCGGAAAAGGGGCATTTTAGCGTCCCTCCGGTACGATTCGCGCCAGCCTGAGCAGGTGTGAGCTGATCTGTAGCTTCGCCCTCTCAGCGGCATCCACATTGATCTCGAACTGGATCTTATTTTCGACCGTGATAAAGTTGATCATCCCGCCGCGCCTGGCAAATCCGTCGATGTCACTGACCGTCAACGTGCTTGTCCCCCTGAGCCGATCCAGAATCTCCGTCATGCGGCCTTCCAGCCCGGAACTAATAAATAGGATATGGCAGAATTCCAGGTCCTCCAGCTTCTTAAACCGTTTTACGACGACCCGACGCCCCTTTGCCTCCTTCCCCTCAACGGACTGAAGCGCGCTCGACATGGAGCCGTCATCGACCACTCCAATACAGATAGTTTGGTTGGTGGCATGGAACGCCTGTGGGGGCCACTCGACAAATTTAAGAAACTGATAGAGAAAAACCGCCTTCACCTGGTATTCAAGAGGCAATGGCTGGGCATGGGCACTGCTTAGAGGACGAACTCCATCCACGCCACTTGCCACCAGTAAAAGGCAGAGCAGTAGGATCCGTATGAAGATGGGTCGTCTATTCACGGGTTAGAATCGCCAGGAGGCCTGCACCAGGACGCTACGCTGGACCTCCATAGGCTTGACAGGAACACCGAAGATGCCTGCCCACTCCGGGTGGTGATTGTCCAGAAGGTTCTGACCGACCAGGCTCAGATCGAACGCCTTAGTCGGCCGCCACCCCAGGCGGAGATCGAGTCGCAGATAGGCCGGAACAGTCGGCTCCAACTTCGGCAGGCGGTCGACAAAGAAGGCCGCCGCATCAAACTGGAGATGCCAGGGCAGATCCAGGAGAGAACGTGCCTGCACCTGATGGCGCGGCGAACGTCTCTGGTCTTGCGTCCCTTCAACGCTGGTCGCATCGGGATGAAGATCGATCTTGAGGTAGGAGTAGTTGAGATGCAGCCGCCAGAAGCTGACAGGGTGCCACGTGCTGGCGATCTCGACGCCATAGGTGTTCCCGGACATCCGGTTATCCAGCAGGAAAGGCTGCACGATGTGAGGGGGGCTGGCGCCCATCGCAGAAACAGGGATGCCGGGTTCACTCGTCCTCAGGTTGTCGTAGATCGTGTAGAAGCCGGCCAGATCGACCGAGAGCCACTCGCTCGGCTGCACCCGGTAGCCCAGCTCAAAGGCGAGCAGTTCCTCAGAGGTAAAATCGGAGTTGCCTTTCATCTGGATGAGCGTCGTTGGTCCACCGGGAACGGGGAACGCGGCCGCATTGACCCGGACATCTCGCTCGAATCGGGCGGGTGTCCGGACCGCCCGCGAGATCGCCGCCCACACCCGATTCCAGTCGTTGGGGGAGTAGAGCAATCGGGCGTTCGGCTGGGCCTCGAAGCCGGAGTAGGAGTTGTGCTCGAACTTCGACCCGAGAGTTAGTGTGAGCCGATCCGGAATCAAAGCGATCTGGTCCTGGATGAAACCGCTTACCAGGTGGTCGGTTCTGTGGGTCGGTGTGAAGACCAGCGAGCCATTGTTGTCGATGCTATCGATCGTCACGCGCGTGTCTACGCCCCAGATCAGATCGTGGCGTGTCCCGATGGGGAAGCGGTACTGAAACTCGAGATCGACAGTATCCCGCATCTCCTGGAACAGCAGTTCGTCACGATGGGTCCGGTCGTAATAAAACTGGAGGGTTGTCTCTCGACGATCCGCCATCTTATGTTTCCAGCGAGTCAGGAAATTACCTCCCGCAAAGTCGTCCCGACTGTCTGAGCTGACCATAAAAGGAGGCGACAGGGAGGGAATCGGAAGCGTCTGGCCGAAATCGCCCTTGTACAGGTCGCCCTGAACCGTCACCGTATCGCGGGTAGACGGCTCCCAGTCAAGTCGAAGGCCGCCTCGGTATGTCCTCCAGTCATCGGCAGCCTCCCGACCGGTTGCGGTCACCAGGTTATCGTGATTCGCGTACTTGAAGTAGCCCCGATAGAAGAGATTGTCCCCTATTCGTCCACCGTAGCGCGTTCCTACGAACCCGCGCTCTTCGTTTCCCCCGCCGACCTCGAGGTAGCCTCCCTGGGTCGTCTTTGCCTGTTTCGTGATAACGTTGATCACGCCGTTGACCGCATTGGCACCCCAGAGCGTCCCACCGGGTCCGCGAATGACCTCGATCCGGTCGATATCCTCCAGGAGAGTGTCCTGTACGTCCCAGAAGACCCCAGCAAACAGCGGCGTGTACACGGTCCGCCCGTCTATGAGGACCAGGAGCTTATTCGAAAACGTAGCATTGAAACCGCGAGCGGAGATGGCCCATCGGTTTGAACCGAACTGGGCCACCTGGATACCAGGTACCAGGCGCAACGCCTCCGGGATGCTCTTGACCCCTGCGCGACGGATATCTTCTCCGGTAATGACAGAGACGGCTGCGGCGCTCTCCCACAGCTGCTCCTCCCGTTTGGAGACCGACGTGATCTCGACGCTCATCAACTGTTCGAGCGAGAGATCTGTCAGGTCAGGCGGGGGTTGCTGGGCCAGAGCGGAAGTGTAAGCCAACCCAACGATCAGGCCCCACGTCAGCACAAGGATCCAGATGACTCTTGTCATCGGCCCGCTCCTCAGGAGCGTCCAGAAACCGGCACGCCTGCACAGCATCGGTTGTCCCAGTTATGTAGACTTTCAAACAGCCACTCCAGCATAACATTCCGCATCGGTTGCGTCTCAGGGTACCCATATGCTCCGAAGAAAGAGAAACCTTAGGTTATCCAAGCGTACGATGTCAAATATTTTCTCGCTCTCTCGGATGATAGTTCAGATGATCGTAATGTTGATACGAACCCTGATGGCGGCATCGTTGCGAGAAGTACTGCAACGCATGAAGTCGAATCACGGAATCCTCGGGAAAAATGATTCCGGATAGCTTACTGGTAGGCGACGAAACTACTATCGATTTGGAGACTGGGCCGGTACGGCCTTACAATCGAGGGCCGACCGCAAAGGTCATGTACGCTCGCTGGCCTGATGTGCGAGGGTAATGATCGTATGGATACCCCCGCGGACGTAGAAGTCGGCGATCAGCTTCATGGAGCGTGGCTGGCAGGCCTTGATGAGATCATCCATGATCCGGTTGGTAACGGCCTCGTGGAAGTGACCTTCATTCCGGAAGGACCAGAGGTAGAGCTTGAACGACTTCAGTTCGATGCACAACCGGTCCGGCACATAGGTGAGCGTGAGGGTCGCGAAGTCCGGCTGACCGGTCTTTGGACAGAGGCAGGTAAACTCGGGGCACGTCATCTGGATCTCGTAGTCGCGCCCGGG
>NSJM01000086.1 GCA_002634395.1 Candidatus Methylomirabilis sp. | reverse complement strand
TCCGCACCGACCACCGTCGTCCACTCGCGAATACGCCAGCGAGTTACCACGCCGTGTGCGACGTACGGGTCGGCGGCGGCAAATGCCTCGGCCACAGCAGGTGAAGAACCACGGAAGAGTAGCACTACTCCGTCCGCAGGGTTGGCGAGCGCCCCGCCGAGGACCAGTTCGCCACGCGCAACGGCTTGGTGCGCAAGCTCCAGATGCGCCTTGCGAAAGGGCTGTCGCCGTTCAAGGTAATCGGGGGCGACGTCGTAGAACAGGAGATAATGCATGAGGCATCCTTCCTGCGACTGGAAGTTGGTGGAGGGTAGGGGATTCGAACCCCTGGCCTCGGCGTTGCGAACGCCGCGCTCTCCCAACTGAGCTAACCCCCCATGAAGAGCAGCGTTCAGCGCTCAGCTTTCAGCGTGTGTGGGGCTTCCCTGGTGAACGACTGATCGCCAGGACTGAAGGCGTCAATAAATTAGCGGAAAGCGACCGGTTTGTCCAGTGGCCTTTTTGAGCGGGACGTGAAGTACGTCAGTCGCCTGACTGGCGAACGAGGCGCATGAGATCCTCGGTGGTGTAGATCGACTCCAGATCGTATCCCTTTCTTTGTAACTCCTCGCGGCCACCCTCCTGCCGGTCCACAAGCGCCAGCACTTTGACGATCTGAAAGCCGGCATGCAGTGCGCCGTCGATCGCCTTGAGGGTGGAGGCTCCTGTCGTGACGACATCTTCAATAATCACAACCCTCGCGCCCAGCCGCTCGAATCCCTCCACCCATTTCTGGGTGCCATGTCCTTTCGGCTCCTTTCGGACGCTGAAGGCCTGGATCGGCGTCCCTTGAAGCGCGCTGTGATAGGCGACGGCGTAGGCGATCGGGTCCGCGCCAAGCGTGAGTCCTCCGACGGCGGTGATCTGCGTGTCATCCTTTTGTTCAGCGGCCTTGATCCGTTCGAAGAAGAGCCGGCCGAGGAGCGGCATCGCCTCCGACATGAACGTTGTCTGCTTACAGTTGATGTAGTAACGGCTCTTTCGGCCGGAGGCCAGGGTAAAGACCGGTTCGGCGCTGTGCTGGAAGGAGTGCTGAACCAGCAGTCTCAGGAGTTGGTCTCTTGGGGTATCCACGGGGGTGAGCATACACGAGGACAGGTGGGGTTGTCTAGATCGTACAGCGAGGCTGAGCCTGCTTTTCAAAGTATTGCTGGTGGTATTCCTCTGCCCGGTAAAACGTCGAGGCCGCTGTGATCTCGGTCACGATCGGCTGCTGATGCGTTCCGCTGAGTTCCAGCTTTCGTTTAGACGCGACCGCGGCAGCCTGCTGCTCGGCATCGTGAAAGAAGATCGCCGAGCGGTACTGCGCGCCGCGGTCCGGCCCCTGACGATTCAGGGTAGTTGGGTCGTGAATCGACCAGAAAAGAGCGAGGAGATTGTCGTAGGTGACCTGCGAAGGGTCGTACTCTACCTCGACAACCTCCGCATGGCCGGTCGTGCCGGAGCAGACGTCTCGGTAGGTCGGGTTCTCGAAAGGGCCGCCCATATACCCGACTGCCGTTGAGACGACACCCGGCACCCGGCGAAACGCAGCTTCGACACCCCAGAAGCAGCCCGCCCCGAACGTGGCCTTTTTCATCGGGTTACAAGGGTTATTCAACGATCTGGACCCCTTTCCAGAAGGCGACGCGGCCGGCAATCTGCTTCGCGGCCTCCTTGGGTAAAGAGTAGTACCAGGCGGCATCACGATTTACGGCGTCGCCGACAACGAGGTCGTAATAACCGGCTTCGCCTTTCCAGTGACAGGTCGTATGGGTGGCGCTCTCGCGGAGATAGTCGGACCGGACCGAGGCACGGGGAAAGTAATGGTTGCCCTCGACGACTACGGTGTCGTCGCTCTCGGCGATAGTGACTCCGTTCCAGATAGCCTTCATGATTGGGTACCCTTCATCGGGTCGGACAGGAAGATCTTCAAGATGTCGATCGGGAGTGGAAAGACGATGGTGGAGTTTTTCTCTGTGGCGATCTCGGTGAGCGTCTGTAAGTAGCGAAGCTGGATGGTGACAGGCTCGGTCGCCATGATCCTGCCCGCCTGCGCCAGCTTTTCGGAGGCGATCAGCTCACCCTCGGCATGGATGATTTTGGCCCGCTTCTCCCGCTCGGCCTCCGCCTGTTTGGCCATGGCCCGCTGCATCTCGTGCGGGAGGTCTACGAGCTTGATCTCCACGACGGTGACCTTGATCCCCCACGGATCGGTGTGCTGGTCGATAATCTGTTGCAGCCGCTGGTTGAGCCGCTCGCGCTCGGCAAGCAGCTCGTCCAGCTCCGACTGTCCCAGGACGCTCCGCAGGGTGGTTTGGGCGATCTGCGAGGTGGCGAAAAGGAAATTCTCGACCTGGACGATGGCGCGCTGTGGGTCGATCACCCGGAAATAGATGACGGCGTTCACCTTGACCGAGACGTTGTCCTTGGTAATAACGTCCTGGGAGGGAACGTCCATGGCCACCGTCCGCAGGCTGACCTTCGTCATCCGGTCGATGACCGGGATCAGGAGGATCAGCCCAGGGCCGTTGCCGGTCCCCCCGACATTGACCACCGCCTTCGCGAGACGGCCCAGACGGAAGATCACGGCCCGTTCGTACTCAGGGAGTATACGGACCGAGCTGGCAAGGACGAAAAGCGCCAGGATGAGGAGAAAGAGCATCGGGACTAAGCCGAAAACAGTCGAGAGAATATCCACGGGATTCATGTCCGCCCTCCCTGTCGCTGTTGCGTTGATGGTGCATCGGCTTCAACGGCCACCGCCTCGTAATCTTTGCTGACGAATAACATGAGCCCCTTCACCGCCAGGATTCTGACCTTGTCGCCAGGTTCAGCGCCGTCCTCGCATTGAGCCGACCAGAGTTCTCCCTCCACCAGGATGCTTCCCTCCGGCTTGAGCGGCGTCATGACTGTGCCGATCTGTCCGATGAGCCCCTCTGCGCCGGTGGTGGTCTTCTGGCGCTGGGCTCTGAGGGCCATGGTGACAATGAAACCGAAGAAGGCCGCCGTTGCCGCGGTGGTCAAGAGGATGGCGCTGAGTGAGATCCGCATGAACGGCTCAGGGCTCCTGATCAGCATGATGGAGCCGAGGACCATGGCGACAATCCCGCCCACAGTAAGCAGTCCATAAGAGACCACCTTCACCTCGGCGATGAACAGAATGATCGCCAGCAGGATGAGGAGCAGTCCGGCGTAATTGATGGGCAGGGTCTGGAGGCCGTAAAAGGCCAGAATCAGGCAGATCCCCCCGAGGGCCCCCGGCAGGATGGCGCCGGGCGTCGAGATCTCGAAGTAAAGCCCGGCTATGCCCAGCATTAACAGCATATACGCAATGGTCGGATCGGAGATCACCTTCAGGATCTTATCCCGAAGGTCCATCTCGATCCGTGTGACCTCGACCCCTTTGGTGTGCAACATGACCTTGCCGTGGGCCGTCGTGACCTCCCGGCCATCCAACGCCGCAAGCAGGTCATCCAGCTTGTCCGCTACAAGGTCGATGATCTTGAGCTTCAGCGCCTCCTTCTCAGTCGCTGAGACGCTCTTGCGCACGGCATCCTCGGCCCACTGAGCATTCCGGCCGCGCTGCTCGGCAATGGTCCGGATATAGGCGGCCGCGTCGTTGGTGACCTTTTTACTCATCTCTTTGTCCATCTGCCCCCCCATATTGACCGGGTGGGCGGCGCCGATATTGGTTCCAGGCGCCATGGCGGCCACATGGGCGGCCAGGGTGATGAAGGCGCCGGCGGACGCGGCGCGGCCGCCGCCCGGCGAGACATAGACCACGATTGGCCGCTCAGCCGCCAGCATCTCCTTGATGATGGAGCGCATCGAGAGGTCAAGGCCGCCCGGGGTGTCCAGTTCGATGACCAGGGCCTGGGCCGCCTCGCGGTCGGCCTGCTTGATCGCGCGAATAATATAGTCGGCCGTACTGGGAGAGATGACCCCTTCCACCTGGATCGCCAGCACGGACCTGGCAGCAGGCTCCGATCGGGAGTAGATGACGGCAGGCCACGCCAGCGCGATCCCTATCAGCGTACACCAGACGACGAGCCGTTTTATCATTCGCGTGCTTATTAATGGTCTCATGATTGAATGGACATCGATTGAGAAAATCTCCCCTCGCCCCTCTTTTCCAAAGAGGGGTTAACCCTCCCTTTGCCAAAGGGAGGTGAGGAGGGTTTGTTCGATAATGTAAAATGATTATTTTGAGCCAGCTAATAACTCATGGATGGCCCATAAATGTCATGTGCCAGAGGAGCGGTCATGGCTCTTGGCTTCCTCCCACAGCCTGTCCATCTCCTCCATGTTGACCTCGTTGAGACAGCGACCATCTTCCCGGAGCGCTGCCTCCATATACCGGAATCTGGCTGAGAATCGTGTGATGCTCTTGCGAAGCGCTTCCTCCGCGCTTAGGTTCAAGAACCTGGCAAGATTGACCAGGCTGCACAGGGCATCTCCCAACTCCTGCTCAACCTCTTCCGGCGCACCACGTTCGATCGCCTCCTTGAGTTCGTCAAGCTCCTCTTCGACCTTGGCCATCACCCCTGAGATGTCAGGCCAATCAAATCCGACGCTTGAGGCCTTGTCCTGCAATCGCTGGACACGGAGAAGGCCGGGCAGCTCCCTGGGGACACCGTCAAGGGCCGATATGGGGGCTGCGGCGCCGGCGTTGCGTTCCTTGCGCTTCAGCTCTTCCCACTGTTCCAGCACCTCACCGGCCGTAGACGCCGTGCTCTCGCCAAAGACGTGTGGGTGACGGCGTATCATCTTGTCTTTCGTCGCCGCCAGGATCTGCCCGATAGTAAACTCACGCCGCTCAGCCGCGACCTGGGCGTGAAAGACTACCTGGAAGAGAAGATCGCCGAGTTCCTCCATGATCTGTTTGGGGTTACCCTCGTCGATCGCCTCTATCACTTCATAGGCCTCCTCGATCAGGAACGGTTTCAAGGTCTGCTGCGTTTGCTCCCTATCCCATGGACATCCGTCATCTGCCCGAAGCCGCTCCATGATTCGCACTAACGCCTCAAACTGCTCTCCGCTTGCTTCCGCCATTCGGTCTCCTTGGAAAAGAGCCATCAGCAATCAGTCGTCAGTCAAGTCCCCCCGTAGCCCCCCTTTGTTAAAGGGGGTTGGGGGGATTTTCATACGCCGTGGTGCGCGTCGCCTCATAAGGTATCCCCCTAATAAGTATAGTCTCCGCCGGCGCTTCGGGCAAAGCGAATCTCCGCGCTCGAGAATAGAGATAGGGAGTTGTCATTGCGGGGGAGCGGACGCGACTGTGGCAATCTCACAGTAGTTGGGATGCGTGGCTGCTGGAACGAACAAGGAGATTGCCGTGCTCCCGTTGGTCGCTCGCAATGACCATGAGAGGTTTTTGGAGCAAGAGCGAGCGAATGAGCGCATTGTCATGGCGCTCGCGATTGTGAGATCCGACAAATCCTTTGACAGGGGTGGGGCGACACGTTAAGTTACGCTGTTATTGACCATTCACGAGGCGACCATGGAATCGTTCTACATCAGCCTGGCCTTTGGCTGCGCCGCCGCCGCAGCGAATGTGGCAGGCGGGCTCCTGCTTACGATCAAACGACGTTGGGATGAGGTGCTGCTGAAGCACTTCGTGGCGGTCGGGACCGGCTTCATGTTGGGGGCTGCCTTTCTTGGCATGGTCCCTGAGAGCATGCGCCTGACCGACAATGCTCCCCTGCTGATTCTCGGCGGCTATCTGCTGATCCACTTCGCGGAACATACGCTGGCGTCTCATTTTCACTTCGGCGAGGAGACCCATGTGGAGGCGGTGTTGGCGCCGTCGGTGAGCCTCTTTGCCCTGACGGGTCTGTTGGTTCATACCTTCTTCGACGGGGTATCGATTGCGTCGGGGTTTCACGTCAGTACGGAGCTGGGGGTATTAATCTTCGTCGCGGTGGCGCTTCACAAGATTCCTGAAGGGTTCACGGTCGGCTCCATCATGCTGGCGTCCGGCAGAAATCGTACAATAGCTGTTGCATCCTCGGTAGCGCTCGGGTTTTCGACAATCTTTGGCGTACTATTTGCGTCTTACCTTGAGGGACTGCTGGGGTATCGGCTGGCCATATCGGCAGGGGTCATGATTTATGTGGCGGCGTCTGACCTGATGCCGGAGGTCAACCGCGAGAAAGGGATCCTGATGGCGCTTATGGTATTCGTCGGGGTCCTCCTGTTCTACCTGACCGAGCAGTTGCTCTCCGGTTTAGGCCACTGAGACCTGTCTGCCGCAGGTAAGCCTGGTGAGCCGATTATGTTTGCATTCGGCGTCGGGTTTGCTATAGACTACAGGCCTGTAACGACCGGCTGCGGACCAGGAGGATGCATGGGAAAGACCAGGCTGATCGCGATATTGTGTGCAAGCGCTGCTCTGTTGTGGACAGGGCCGGCGCTGGGGGAGATCTATTACCAGATTGATGAGAACGGGATCGCTCACTTTACCAATGCGCCGACAACACCGCAGCACAGGCGGCTTTCACCAGGCGTGTTGCCTCCAGCCGCCAAGCTCACCGCCGCCAACCTAACAGAGTTGATCGATGCCTTTGCCGCCGAGTACGAGCTTGACTCCGCCCTGATCCGAGCCGTAATTCAGGTGGAATCGAACTTTAACCGCAAGGCCGTCTCGCCCAAGGGGGCGCAAGGATTGATGCAACTCATGCCGGCCACCATCTTTCGCCTTTCAGTGGGGGACGCCTACGATCCTCACGAGAATATCGGAGCGGGTGTCCGTTATCTCCGCCAGCTTCTGGATCAGTTTCATGGCGATCTGACGCTGGCGCTCGCCGCCTACAATGCGGGGGAGAACGCGGTCCTTCGGTACAAAGGAATCCCTCCCTACCAGGAGACTCGTGATTACGTCGCGAAGGTCTTGAGCCTGTATCGGCGCGGACAAGGGGAGCGTTCGACGAGCAAGGCGATCAAGGCAGTCGCGCAGGTTGCCGCTGCAACGCCGCCGGCTCCTGCGCCCAAACCCATCTACAAAGCGGAATTGTCCGACACTATCTTGTACTCGAATATCCCGCCGATTATTCAAACTCCTTAGGTGCGTGACGGGCGGTTGTCGCTCGTTGTTGTGGTCCCGAACTTACTCTCCGGTATCGTTCGACCGTTGCCCTTGCCTATAAGTCAGTCTTCGGTACGACTCCTTTGGCGGGGGCCCAAGCAACGGTCGGACTCCTAACGGCCGTTAACGAAGCAATTTCTCGTACGTTGCCGCGTCAAAGCCGACCACAAGCGTACGACCCGTCCGGAGGGTCGGGGCTCGCAGGCCCCCGGTTGGTCCCAGCAGGAGCGCGAGGAGTTGAGCCCTGCCTGGCTTGTCCTTCTGCAGGTCAACGTAGATAACCTTCCGCCCTTTCGTTGCGTAGATCTCGTCTACCTCTCGGACCAGCGCGAGCGCCTCCTTCTCTTTCAAGGGCTGTTTCTTTGCATCCACCTGCAACGTGATCTCGACGCGATGTTCCGCAAGAAACTCTTGCGTTTTGGTGCAGCCCTTTCATCCGGGGCGGTGGTACCTCCAATCGACTCGTCCCATTGAGAACTCCTCCATCAGGCCCATGATGCGTACAGACGGTCCAGGTTGAACACTTACGGGTTCCAAGGGGGTTACGCGCAACAGCGGCTTAGAGCGCACCTGACCATCGATTCCTCAGTATGATTTCCACGCCTCATCGTGACGGATACCCAAGTTATGTGCAAGGAGAAAGTTCTCACCTCCCGCACCAGGCTGACTGATGCGTATCCGCTCTTGCCGTCGGGACTGTTACCCCGCACGACCACTGCGTTGCCCTGGACATAGGAGGGGATATCATAATCTATTAGCGATAGGATAATGATCAGGCGACCGTGCTGGTGTGCGGTGCGGACTTCAAATCCGTGATGCCGTTCCGACTGCAAATCGGGCGGATGTGGGTTCGATTCCCACCCTGATCTCTACCATGCGTGGGCCAGCCGGGATAAATACGGCGGGCTTACGGAAATAATCGACGTTGAAGATCAATCCGCATAGCTGAAAAAGCTTGACATGATGATCTGCTCAAATTAGATTATGAGCTTTGTGGCTGAGCAACGATAGATCGTTTTGAGCGGCAACATTAATCGGTACGTGTGAAAAGGAGAAGGAGGAATGTCGATGCGTGACATCATGGTTGGTGAGTCATTGGCAGGTGACGGTAACGAGGTGGCGCACATTGATCTGATGATCGGGCCCAAGAACGGTCCGGTCGGCGCCGTCATGGCACAGCGTCTTGCTCAGCAGAGCGCGGGCCACAGCGCCCTCCTGGCGGTCGTAGCGCCGAATTTGCTGGCGAAGCCTGCGACGGTCATGTTCAACAAGGTGACGATCAAGGGGGCAAAGCAGGCGGTCCAGATGTTCGGTCCGGCCCAGGCGGCCGTGGCGAAGGCCGTGGTCGATAGCGTCGCTGAAGGCGTGATCGCCGCGAAGGATGCTGAGGATCTGGCGATCGTTGTCGGCGTCTTCATCCACTGGGAGGCCGATGACAATAAGAAGATCTACGACTACAACTATCAGGCGACGAAGGAGTCGATCGCGCGGGCATTGGCAGAGCAGCCCTCGATGGACGAGATCCTGGCGAAGAAGGACAAGGTCAAGCATCCATTTGCGTAGTCGAATCGATACGAGGTAAAATTAAAGAGTAGGATCACCTATATCGAAGGGGGCTGCCGGGCGAGCGTTGAGGGTCTGATCGGCCCCTTGCCCGTCGGCCCCTTTGATTTGTTTCGTTGAGTGAGGACCTATGGCGACCGAGCGAAAGCATCTTCTCTATTTTTTGACGACGGAGGCCCAACCGAGTCCGTTTGACATCAACATGGCGTACGATGCGGGCTTCCACGCTGTCATTCCCTATGGTGGCGTGAACGAGGAGTCTGCAGTCCTGCTGGTGCAGGATATTATCTTCTCTCGAGGCCCGAAAGGCGCCAAGTTCAGCGCGCTCTTCATCGGGGGTAATGACATAGACTCGGCCGAAGGGGTCCGTCAAGCCGCCGCAAAGAGTATGTTCCCCCCCTTCCAGGTGTCGATGATGATCGATCCCAAGGGGTCCTACACGACGGCCGTCGCGCTGGTCGCCAAGGCGGAGAAGGCGCTGAGCGGATTGCGCGGCAAACAGGTAGCCATCCCGGGGGGCACAGGCCCTGTGGGTATTGTGGCAGCGACCCTCTGTGTGAAGCTGGGAGCCGAAGTCATTATCGGCTCCAGGCAACTGAGCGGTGTAGAGCGCCTAGCCCAGCGGCTGTCAGCGCAGACGGGAGGCTCCGTCAAGGGCGCCGCGATGGCGACGGACGAGGACAAGATCTCGCACCTGCGTAGCGCTGATGTGATCCTGACGACTGGTAAGGCGGGTATCCAGATGATTTCCGAGGCGGTCCTGAACGTGCTCCCGTCGGGTAAACTTGTCGCCGACGTCAATGCCGTTCCCCCGACCGGCATTTATAACCTCGCGCCTAATGATGACATGAAAGAGATCGTCCCTGGCATCAAGGGAATCGGAGCCCTTGCCGTTGGGGTCCTGAAGTACGATGTCGAGATAGAGATGCTCGAGACAATCCGGACTTCGGATAAGTTTGTCGTTCTTGACGAGAATCAGGCCTTGGAGATTGCTCAGAGGCGCCTTTCCGTTCGATAGGAGTGAGGATCAGGTGGCTGAGACACAGTTTATATTGATTACCGGCCGATCGACGAAGCAGGGAAAGTCGGTTCATCTCGGTAAGGAAGCCCAAGAGTATCGGGATGAGATCTCGACCTTGCAGATGAACCTCAAGGATATCGAAGCGTTAGGGTTACAGGATGGGGCTCAGGTGCGGGTCACATCGAACTACGGTTCGATGGTGGTAACACTAAAGAAGTGGGATATTCCGCAAGGGGTACTCTTTATCCCCTACGGGGAAGTGAGCAATGCCCTGATCGGTTCGGATACCCAGTCCACAGGGATGCCGGATTCAAAGGGGATCGCGGTGGAGGTTGAGCGCTATGGCTGAGAGCGTTGCCGTGAAAGAACCGTATGTGATGACGGGCGTCGTGTGTCCCTATTGCGGGGTGACATGCGACGATCTTGAGGTTCGAGTCGAGAATGGGAAGATCACGGAAGTCAAGAATGCCTGCGTTCTTGGCAAGGACACCTTTCTCCATCATCTGGAGGGATTGTCGACCCCGAGGCTGTATGGGAAACCGGCGAC
Organism: Candidatus Methylomirabilis sp.; assembly: GCA_002634395.1. Taxonomy (GTDB): domain Bacteria; phylum Methylomirabilota; class Methylomirabilia; order Methylomirabilales; family Methylomirabilaceae; genus Methylomirabilis; species Methylomirabilis tolerans. The sequence continues at coordinate 1,362 of NSJM01000086.1, read as the reverse complement.
TGTTGATGAGTGTATAGACGCGGCCGCAGAGATTCTCGCCAAGGCCAAATATCCCCTCATCTATGGACTCGACTCCACAGAGCTGGGCGCGCAGCGGGCGTCGATCGAGCTGGCCGATTTGATCGGGGCGAATATCGATCATACCTCTTCTGTCTGCCACGCGCCGAGCTACCAGGCGGTGATGACAGCCGGCATCCCGACTTGTACGTCGGGAGAGACGAAGAACCGGGCCGATCTGGTGATCTTTTGGGGTTGTAATCCGGCAGAGGCTCACCCAAGGCACGCCACTCGGTACTCGGTCACCGTCAAGGGGATGTTCACCCCCAGGGGGAAGAAGGACCGGATGGTCATTCAGGTCGATGTCAGGCCGACGCCGACCACACGCATAGCGGATGCCTTCATCCAGATGAAACCGAACTCCGACTACGAGGTCATCTCTGCTCTCAGGGCGCTCGTGAAAGGCCACGAACTGGATCAGACTGAGGTCGGAGGAATAGCGGTCGATGAATTGAAAGCTCTTGTGGAAAAGATGAAGAGCTGTAAGTTCGGGATCGTCTACTGGGGCATGGGCCTGACCCAGACCAGAGGCAAATATCTGAATCTTGTCGCGCTGCTCAAGCTTGCTCAAGACCTCAACGAGTTTACGAAATTTTCTTGTGCGGCGATGAGGGGGCATGGCAATGTGGTGGGCATGGCTCAGGTGCTGACGTGGCAAACGGGCTTTCCCTTCCATGTGAACATGAGTCGCGGCTATCCTCGATTCAACCCAGGGGAATTCTCGGTAGTCGATCTGTTGGCCCGTAAAGAGGTCGATGCCGCGCTGATTATTGCCGGCGACGCCATCGGAAACTTTCCTGGGAGCCTGGCTGAGCATCTGAAATCGATTCCGTTGATTGCCATCGATCCTAAAGAGAGCGATACGACCAGAGTGGCTGACATTGTCATTCCGTCAGCGCAGGGAGCCATCGGCGCCGGGGGGATGGCATACAGGATGGACCATATCCCCCTGATGTTCAAAAAGGTGGTTGAGTCACCCTACCCATCGGATCGGGAGATCATCGACCGCATCATCGCGAAGGTGAAGGCGATGAAGAGTTGCGGCCATGGCGCTCCCGCTCCGGCCGGTAGAGGCTGAGGACAAATCGACATGGGACGTTCATTACGAATTGTCGGCGGTGAGGTCTACGACCCGGCCAACGGGATCGATGGGGCCATTAAAGAGATCTGTGTTGAGGATGGAAAGATTGTAGAGTCCTGTACCGGACCCGCTGAGGTGATTGATGCCGCGAATCTGGTCGTCATGCCTGGCGGCGTCGATATTCATACGCATATCGGCAGTCCGGCGGTCAATGCGGCTCGCGG
>NSJM01000085.1 GCA_002634395.1 Candidatus Methylomirabilis sp. | reverse complement strand
GTCTCTGTCTTCGGATCGACCCATATCGGACCCGATGATCCCGCTTACACCATGGCCGAGCGGATCGGCCGCTTATTGGCTCAGCACGGGTATGCCGTTCTCACCGGCGGGGGTCCTGGAGCCATGGAGGCGGCGAACAAAGGCGCCTACGAGGCGGGCGGCGTTTCGATCGGCCTCAACATCGAGCTCCCTCAACAGCAGGAACCCAACCGATACCTGACTAGCCTTGTGAATTTCCAGCACTTCTTCGTTCGGAAGGTCATGTTCGTGAAGCACTCCATCGCGTTCGTCATCCTGCCGGGTGGCTATGGCACCCTGGACGAGATGTTCGAGTCGATCACGCTGATCCAGACCAGGAAGATCAAGCCGTTCCCCGTCATTCTGGTAGGCAATAACTACTGGCGCGGCTTACACGAGTGGCTCCGCGATCCCGTCATGAACGAAGGGAAGATCACGCCGAACGACCTCGCAACGCTCAAGATTGCCCATACCCCTGAAGAGGTCATCCAACTCATTAAGGACTCTTCGACCTCCGGACCCTAAACTCCATAGCCGGTCCTTTTTGTCTGCGTCCAGGTCGGCATCCTCCAGGAAAGGGGTATGGTCACCAACAAGCAGATTGATAAGGTCTTGCAGTCTGTTCGCCGAACAATCTCCGCCTGGGAGCCCGCCGTCGTGGGCAGGATCGCCGAGGAGTCCCGCGATCCGTTTCGGGTCCTGATCTCTTGCATCCTGAGCCAGCAGACCAAGGATCACGTCACGGGTGAAGCCTCGGAGCGACTGTATCGACTTGCCGATCGGCCTGACACGATACTCGCACTCACTGAGCTGCAGATCACCCGGGCGATCTACCCGGTCAGTTTCTACAAAACCAAGTCCCGGACCATCCGGGAGGTCTGCCGGGTCCTGCTCACCCGATTTGGTGGGCGCGTTCCCGACACCATCGAGGCACTCCTCAGTCTTACTGGTGTTGGCCGGAAGACCGCCAACCTTGTCGTGACGGTAGGCTACAGAAAGCCGGGGATCTGCGTCGATACGCATGTCCATCGGATTTCAAATCGCTGGGGTTACGTCAGCACCAAGACCCCCGAACAGACCGAAATGGCCCTCCGGCAGAGACTGCCGAAGCGGCACTGGATCCATTACAACGACCTGCTGGTCCCGTTCGGTCAGAACCTCTGTCGACCGATTTCACCCTTTTGTAGTCGCTGCCCGATCGAACGCTGGTGCGCCAAGGTCGGCGTGGCGGCGCATCGCTGAGATGAGATTACACATCAAAGACCACCCGGGCGCACCAGCGATCGTTGTCCTTACGACATTCGAGGAGGTGGTAGGTAGCGGCTTTGACTACGCCCTTGAACCGATGCCGTCCCGCCTCTGCCGGCTCCCCCGTCAGCTCTCCGCTTACGTGTCCGCCTTTGACCGTAATCACTCGGACATCGGCCGGCGCCCACGCTTCCGTCTCGCATCGGTATAAGAGTTCGTTCAACCAGGCGACTAACAAAGAAGGCAGGTCTCGACCCCGTGCCTCAATAGACAGGAGGCTGGTGGAGCGTACCGTTTCGACCTCGACCATCAGCGACAACATCCCTCGAGCGGCGTTGGCGAAGAGTTCCTCCAGGGTCTCGCCCCATGCCGTGATCCCGACATCCGCCGTCGTCTCGAACGACTCAAACCCCTGATCGTTCATCGCACCTCGGGTAGCCACAAGGGCTGCCCCTACATCGCACCCCGCACTTCGCATTTCGCATGGGCGCAGCAAGCGGCGCCCCTACTCATATCGTAGCGCCTCGATCGGATCAAGGAAGGCGGCCTTGCGGGCCGGATAGTAGCCGAAACAGATCCCCACCAATGCCGCAAAAGCGAAGGCCATCAGGACGGCGCCTCCGTTAATCAGAGTAGACCACATGGCGAAGTACGAGATCAGGATCGACACCGAGAGACCCAGCGCAATCCCAACCAGTCCGCCGATAAGCGACAAGGTGACTGCCTCGACGAGAAACTGCGTCAGGATGTCGCGTGCCCTGGCGCCCACCGCTAACCGCAGTCCGATCTCTCGCGTCCGCTCCGTGACGGATACCAGCATGATATTCATGATGCCGATCCCACCGACCACGAGCGAGACCGAGGCGATGGCGCCCAGCAGGATCGACATCACCCGGGCCGCCTGCTCCTGGGCCGCGAACATCTCTACGAGGTTCCGTACAGTGAAGTCGTTGTCCTCATCCGGCTGCAGGCGATGCCGCTGTCGGAGGAGGGCTACAATCTGTTCTTCAGCCTCCCGCATGACCATCGGGCTGCGAGCCTGCGCCACGATCGCCCCCACCGCCCGAGCGTTGGCCTGACTGACTCCAAGCACCTTTTTTTTGGCCGTGGAGATAGGCAACAGGATGATATCGTCCTGATCCTGTCCCCAGGCCGACTGACCCTTGGCAGACAGGCTTCCGATAACGGTGAACGGCACTTTCTTGATGCGGATGGTTTGTCCGACAGGGTCGGTTCCGCCGAACAGATTCTTGACCACGGTATGGCCGACGAGCGCCACCTTCGTCGCGCCGTCCACATCCTGCCACGTAAAAGGACGACCATTGACGACCTGAAAATCGCGGATCGCCAGATATTCCGGCGTGACCCCCTGGATCACCGTAGACCAGTTGTCATTCCCAAGTATGACCTGCGCGGTCCCACGTGTACTGGAAGCCGCCAACGCCACCGCCGGGCACTCGTCGGCAATCGCCTTGGTGTCATCCTCCGATAACGTCATGACCGACCCGGCCCCCACGCGCATCCCGCCGCTGGTCGTGCTGCCGGACAGGACGATGATTACGTTGCTGCCGATGCTTCGGATCTGTTCCTGGATTTGGGCTGTAGCCCCGGAACCCACGGCCATCATGGCGATCACAGCAGCGACTCCAATGATGATCCCGAGCATGGTGAGGGCTGATCGAAGCCGATTGACCCTGAGTGCCATCAAGGCGATTCTGATATTGACTAAGAGATTCATGGACGGGTTACCCGGTTTCATCCACCGGCCGCTCCTGCAACTCCTGAAGCGCTGTTCTTGGCTGCTCAACCGTCTTATCCTGCAGCAGTTGGCCGTCCTTGAAAAAGAGTATACGTCCGGCGTAGGCGGCAATATCCGACTCATGGGTCACCAGGACGATGGTGATCCCCGCCTCCCTGTTCAGTCGCTGGAAAATCGCCATAATCTCGGTACTGGTCTTCGAATCAAGGTTACCGGTGGGCTCGTCGGCCAGGATGATCTGCGGTTCATTGACAAGGGCTCGCGCAATCGCCACGCGCTGCTGCTGGCCGCCTGAAAGCTGGTTTGGACGATGGTCTTTCCGATCTTCAAGACCAACCGTCCGAAGGGCATTAAGCGCCCTGGCGCGGCGGTCGCGGACTGCAGTGCCATTATACAGGAGGGGAAGCTCCACGTTTGCGACGGCACTGGTCCTGGCCAGGAGGTTAAAGGTCTGAAACACAAAGCCGATCTTCTTATTTCGGATTTCGGCAAGCTCATCTCGCGTAAGCTCACCCACGCTGACGCCGTCAAGCCGGTAGCTTCCGGATGTCGGCTTGTCCAAGCATCCCAGGATATTCATCAAGGTGGACTTACCGGATCCGGAGGCGCCCATGATCACCACAAACTCCCCTCGTTCAATTCGAAAAGAAACCCCTCTCAGCGCCTGGACGGTCACGTCGCCCAACCGATAGTTCCTCATCAAGCTATCGACCTCAATGAGCGCTGCCATGAATCTCTGCTAGAACCTCGGTCCACGCGGACCAAACGGTTGGGTCGACCCGCCCCCAGTCTGGCCTTCGTTAGACACGACTCCGATCATCACTTCTTGTCCCATGTCGAGGTTGCCGTCGGTGATCTCACTAAAACTCTCATCAGTGATCCCCACCTTTACCGTGATCGGCCTCGGCTTCCTATCCACCCCAGGGACCCAGATAGTTCGCTCCCCTCCAGCCTTCCGATCTCCCCGCAAATCCGATATCCTCTCACCCGTTGGCGACCCCGGCGGAGTCCGAACGGACGCGTCTGCTGCTTGCTTTGGCTGCCCATTGACGTCGGGAGGCCGAAACCGCAAAGCAGCATTGGGGATCTTGAGAACATTCTCTCGCCTATCCACCAGGATCTTGACATTCGCCGTCATCCCCGGGAAAAGTTTGAGATCCGGGTTGGACACCGCAATCACGGCATCGTAGGTAATCACGTTCTGGACATTCATCGCCGCCTGTCGGATCTGAACGACCTTTCCCTTGAAGGTCTCATCCGGGAAGGCATCCACGATGAAGACGGCGTCCTGCCCCACTCGAACCCGTCCGATATCGGCCTCATCGACGTTAGTATCCACCTGCATCTTGGTCAGATCCTGGGCGATCAGGAAAAGGGTCGGGGCGGAGAGGCTCGCCGCGACCGTCTGCCCGACATCCACATTCCGCGAGACCACGGTTCCGTCCACCGGCGCCCGGATAAAGGTATGATCGAGATCAACCTGGGACTGCCTCAGGGCCGCCTCGCTCTGCCTCACCTGCGCCTCGGCCGAGGCCATTTGGGCTTGAGTCACCTCACGCTGGGCCTGGGCTGCACGAAGGCTGAACTGAGCAGCCTGCTCCTGGGCCCGAGCCGCTTCTAACGCCGCAATATTGGAATCGTAGGTCGCCTGCGCCGAATCGCGCTCCTCTGCTGAGATGCCGCCTTCTTTGAAGAGGTTGATCCGGCTCGTAAGCTTGATCTGAGCGTCCAGGACGGCGACCTTGGCCTTGGCCCCGTTCGCCTTCGCAACTTCCAGTGAAGCCTTCGCGTTGGCCACGTCGGCCTCGGTCTTCTGGAGCATCGCCCGTGCGTTGAGAACGGCCGCCCGCGTATTGTCGAGGTTGGCCTTGGCCTGGTTCACCTTGGCCTCAAAGATCTCCGGGTCAATCCGGGCCACGAGTTGCCCTTTCTTGACCTTGGTATTAAAGTCGGCATGGAGTTCCTTGATGTTTCCGGAGACTTGACTGCCAACCTGGACGGTGACTACGGCGTTGGGATTTCCAGTAGCCGAAATGGTGGCTTCGATGTCGCCCCGCTCAACCTTGGCCGTTCGGTACTCGACGCGGCTCTGCCCCCGCAGGTATGCCCAGCCACCCAGAGCAATAAGTGCGGTCAGGCCAATGATGACCGATACTACCTTTGCTTTTGGCATCTTCATGAGCATCACAGCTCGAGCTGATTTTTTTCCAGGATCGTGCCTTTCTGAAATTCGAGATTGGCCAAGTCCTGGTTATAGGTCGTAATCGCCTGAATCTCGCTGGCCTGTGCTACCGCCAGATCTCGCTGAAACGAGAGGACGTTAAAGGTTGTCGTCACGCCGGCCTCGAGCCGCTTCTGTTCGACCCGGAGTTGCTCCTCCGCCAGCGCGCGTGCCGCTTTGGTAGCCTCGACGCGCCGGACATCAGCCTCGATGCGCCGGACCGCCTCTCGAACCTGAGAGATGATCTGACGCTTGAGATTCAGCAGGCTCGTGCCGGCCTGATCGTGGCCGAGTCTTGCCTGAGTAAATGCCGACCTGGCAGAGCGGTTACCTAACGGGTAGGTGAGAACCAGGGCTGCCGACCATTGCGTAAAGTCGCCTGAGGTCAACCGATCCAGATCGCCGCCGACACTGTCTTTGAGGCCGTTGAGACCGACATTTCCCTGGAATTGCAGGCTTGGCAGTAACTGGTTCCTGGCGACCCTGAGATTAAGATCGCTATTCTTCAGCGTCAGCTTGGCTGCGACGTAATCGGGCCGCTTCTCCAACGCCTCCTGAATGCTGGCATCGGCATTCATCGGCGCCACCTCAAACGGCGCCGTATCGGCCGGGAGAACCGTCCTGGCCCAGACTCGCTCGCCGTCAGGGAAATTGACGATGAGCTTGAGTTGATCCTCCGCATCTTTGACAGCCTTTTCGCCCAGGATGACATCCTGGACTCTGGCGGCGGCCTGAGCCTCCGCCTGCGTTACCTCGACCGGGGCTGCGACACCGGCCCGCACCCGCGCCTTGTTGAGATCCTCTAACTCCCTGGCTAGGCGCAGCGAGCGCCTGTGGACCTCCAGGTTCTCAATCGCAAACACCAAGTTCCAGTACGCGTTGTGGACATTGGTAATCACCTGATTGGCTTGTTGCCTGAGCTGCGTCACCGAAATCGTCTGATCGTTCCTGGCGATCCTGATCGGCGCGGTATTCACCTCGACGCCGAAGTTCTTCAGGAGATCCTGCGTGATGCTCAGGTTCAGGAACGTCTTGTAAGAGGGATTGAATCCGTTTGGGGGCTGAGCAAAAGCCGAGTTGGTGTCGTACCGATTATTGGTCATGCTCAACGTATAGCTGGCGCCGAACGGCAGCTTCTGGACGAGAGAGGTATTAACATCTCGGTTTTCTATAATGCTGACCTGAGTCCCCTGAAGCACGTTAAAGGTCGGCGTGACCGTCCGGTTCGCATCGAGCGTAAGGGAGAAGGTCGGGTCAAAGACGGCTTTCGCGATACCGATATCCTGAGATTTGATCTTTGGATTGTAGCCGGCGATGACAATATCCAGGTTATTCTTCACGGCCAACAGGACGGCCTCGCGAAGGGACAAGCGGAGTTCGCCTACCTCCGTCAGATCGACCCGGCTCGATTCCGCCGGGGGCATCGACTGAACGGCCAGGCGCCTCAGAGTGTCAGACACCTCAACGCGAGTCGGCTCAAGAGGAGGGACAAGACTCTCTTCCGCGCCAGCCACGATAGTAGGGAGAACAGCCACACATATTACCGATATCGTCCACGAGCAAATCATGCGCTGCAACGCCGCCATACCTCCTCCTTTTACCCTATACCCTCTACCCTGTTCTTACCGCTGCGCTGCCGCTTCCTCTGCCCGACGCGCCTCGTCCCACCGCTTGATAAATGCCTCGAAGCGTGGCTGCTGATCGGCATTCAGGACCCCGCGAATTCGCCGGCGCGCCCGTTGTCTCACCTCTTCGAATTGCGGCTGAAGACGCCTGCGCAACGCCAGAAACTCCTCGCGCGTCTCATCCAGCGCCCCGTTCAACGCGCCCATCTGCTCGGATTGGAGCCGCACCGCCTCCGTCAGCTCTCTGACGTAGCGCTCCCGATTGAACTTTCCGATCCATATCGCCTGGCGCATCGCTTCCCCTCGGCGATAGTACGCCGACCAGCTCAGGGCGCCCGCCGCGAAACCCAAGAGAAACACGACAAGAAAGGCAAGTCCAACCTTCGTACGTGTCTCAATCATTTAACCTATCCTACCTGCCTGACCTTGAATCCGCATCGTCACACTGCGCGCCTCGCGCCTCGCATCCCGCACGCTCTGTCAACACAAACACCAGCATCTCGTCCCGACTGGGCGACCCGACCACTCCCGGAAGGTTCACTTCCTCCAGGGAAAAGGCGTACACGTCCGTTCCGCCCCGCACCTGAACCGGGAGCGACGAGCGCGACCCATCCACCGAGAGCGTCACCCCGGCAAGCAGCAGGACTCCCATCGCCAGCGCCGGGATCAATCGCCTGGCGAATCCCCATGCATGAAGCAGGGTCGCGTCGGGCTGGATGATCTGCGACTCCGCCAATCGCGCTTGTAAGCGAGGATAGAACAGTGGTCCGGGTCTGATCTCCTCGCGCAAGGTTCCAAGTAAGACCGATGACAGCCTCGCGACCTGCATCACCTTACGGCACCGGCGGCAACTCCTCAGGTGAAGCGCGAGTGCATCACAGTCTGGAGAGGGGTGGCCTTCCCGGCCGTCGCCCTTCAACAGTTTCTTTGCCTCATGACAAGTCATTCGCCCCTCCCTTCACGATGCGTCATCTCCTCTTCCTGACGGATCAAACGCTGAAGGCATGCTTGCATTGCCCGTCGCGCCCGCCATAGACGAACCTTCGCAGCCGCTCTGGAGCAGCCGATGGCGTCGGCAACCTCCGCAATCTCAAGCCCGTGAACTTCACGCAACGTGATGACCAGCCGATCCTTCGGCGCAAGGCCGTCCAGTATCCGCTCCGCAAGATCCCTGACTGCAACCTGATCTCCGCTCTGGGTTTCAATTGGCAAATACCCTTTCTCGGCCAGGCAGTGCATCACATCGCGCTCGCCATCCCCCAGATCGGTAAAGGTGATCTCGGCGTGTCGACGGATTCTCCGGAGGTGATCGTAACAGGTGTTGACGGTGATCCGGCGGAGCCATGGCGCAAATGGCGCTCCGGGCCTGAACCGCCCGATAGCCACGTACGCTTTCAGAAAGACGTCCTGGGCCAGGTCTTCTACGTCCTGCTTTCGCCGGAGAAAGCTGCCGATGATAGTAAACACGTGCCGGTCATATAGCCTGAGCAGGGCCTCGAAGGCATCATGGTCTCCTCCCTGCGCTTGCCGGATAAGAGGGGCTTCTCGCTCTGCGGCCTCTCGCCACTTCTCGGCAAGCTCCTGGTCTTTCCTCTTGTCGTTCATAAATACGTACGGTGAGGCCGTTGGGTTACGTGTATGTTCCTATTGCCCATTGTCGCACGCATTGAGCGGGAAACGGATGAGAAAGGGGACCGGTTGGTCTGAGCTGTACCTAAACATTGCAGTTAAGAAGCATCGTTTTGCCTGTAAGCCCTTGCTATCAAGGGGTTAGATCACCAACCATTGACACAAAGGAGAGGCACAACGATGCAGGCTCAGATTACGCCATGGGGCAGCTCAAAGGCAATCGGAATCACTTTTACCGACAAACCCGTGATAGCCTTTGGAGGCTTGGCGCTCTTTGTCGCCTTCGCCCGGCGGATTGGCTTGGCTCCGACGCTCGCGGAGGCGCTGTCGTTCGTCCTCACCTTCCAGCCGTTTGCTCCAGGCCTGGAGGTGAGTGGCTCCTGTTTCACGGGAGGCAGTGGGCTTGCGCGCGGCGGATCATCGTCGTCCGGGAGGAACTGGCGATCCGTCCCGACGCCCGTAGCCGAGCGTTGGTGCGGGTTCCCGGCTGCCGTATGAAGGTAACTGCAACACGGGCTTATTCATATCTCAGTGCCTGGATAGGATCCAGGCGTGCGGCCTGGCGAGCGGGAAAGAAACCGAAGACGATGCCGACCGTCGCGGAAAAGACGAACGCCACAACGACGATGCCCGGGTTGAAAATGAACGGTACTTCAAGCACAATAGCGCCGGCGGCAGCCGCCGCCAGCCCGAGCCCGATGCCGACCAGCCCGCCCAAAGACGAGAGCACCACCGCCTCTACCAGAAATTGCATCAGCACTTCCCGCTCCAGGGCCCCGATGGCCAGCCGAATGCCGATCTCCCGCGTCCGCTCGGTCACCGACACCAACATAATGTTCATGATGCCGATCCCGCCCACCAGCAGACTGACCGTCGCGACCGCTCCCAGCAATGCCGTGAGGACCCGATTGGTTCCGGCCAGCATGCTGACGAGCTGTTGCATGTTGAGTACGTGAAAGTCATCGTCCTTACCCGGTGTGATCCGGCGGCGCTCCCGCAGCAGCCGCTCGATGTCCCGCTGAACCTTTTCCGTAGACACACCATGTCGCGCGGAGACCGAGATCGCGCCGACATCCGTGTTCCCCGCGATACGCCGCTGCAGCATACGCAAGGGAACAAGGATCATGTCGTCCTGATCCATGCCGAAACTCGTCTGCCCCTTCTTCGCAAGGACGCCGATCACCTGGCAGGACAGCTTCTGCAGGCGAATCGTCACGCCCACCGGGTCCTGGCTGCCGAAGAGCTCCCGTCGCACCGTCGCCCCGAGGATGCACTGGGCGCTGCCCGCCCGGAGGTCGCTGTCGGCGAACTCGTGCCCGCTAGCCAGCGGCCAGTTCCGCGTCTGGAGGTAGGCATTGGTGCTTCCGGTGACGGTGGTGGACCAGTTCGCGCTCCCCGAAATCGCCTGCATCGTTCTGGTGGCGACAGGAGCCACGGCCAGGAGCCCCGAGACCTCCCGGGCGATGGCCTCGGCATCCTCGATCTTGAACATGGCGGCACTCTCGCGCGCGCCGCCTGGACGCGGCCCCTGTCCAGGCATCACCTCAACGAGGTTGGTGCCGAGGGTCGCCACATCGGCCGTCACCTTCGTAGTCGCGCCGGCCCCGATGGTCACCATCGTGATGACAGAAGCGACACCGATGACGATGCCAAGGATAGTCAGCGAAGAACGCAGGATGTTGCGGCGGATCGCCCTGAGCGCCAAGAGAACAATACTCCAGAACATCAGACCGCTCCCTCTTTTGGGCCGTCCGATTCGATCCGGCCATCCCGGAAGTGAATGACTCGCCCTGCGAAGGCAGCCATGTCCGCTTCATGGGTCACCAGGATGATGGTGATGCCGCGCTCTTTATTGAGCGTGCTGAGCAGCGTCATGATCTCCTGGCTCATGGCGGAATCCAGGTTGCCTGTCGGTTCGTCGGCGAACAGGACTGCCGGATCGGTTACGATGGCTCGGGCAATAGCCACCCGCTGCTGCTGCCCCCCGGAGAGTTCAGCAGGTGTGTGCGATTCCCAGCCACCCAGCCCGACGGCCTCCAGTGCCTCCCTGGCCCGTCTCCGACGCTCCCCGGACGGTACGTTGCGATAGAGTAAGGGCAGTTCCACGTTCTCGAGTGCGGATGTCCGGCTCAACAGGTTGTAGCCCTGGAATACGAAGCCGAGATAGTGGCGGCGAAAAAGCGCGCGCTGGTTCCTCGTCAGGGTGCCAACATCGAGCGCTTGGAACTGATAGACGCCGGATGTCGGTGTATCGAGGCAGCCCAGGATATTCATGCACGTGGACTTCCCCGATCCGCTTGGTCCCATCACGGCGACAAACTCCCCCTGAGTAATCAGGAGATCAATCCCGCGTAACGCGTGCACGGCAGCGTGGCCCGTGCCGTACACCTTGGCCACGGCCGCCAACTCAATCATCGGTCGGCACTCATCGCATCGACCGCCAGCGGCATTCCGGGCTCGACCCCCCCACCTGTGATTTCCGTCATAATCCCGTCGGTCACGCCGGTGGTAACCGGGATGGCGACAAGCTGTCCATCGCGGAGCATCCACACCTGCGGCCGCTTGGAGTCGCCTGTCGCGTCCTCGCGCGTCTTGGGAGGCATGGGCGGCGGGCCCGGGAGGATCTTTCGCAGGAGCCCGCCGCCGCTAGTCGGCGCCTGCTGCTGTCCTGCCTGGGGCGAAAAGCGGAGCGGGCCATGGAAAGCGGTAGGACCGAAATCGATGAGGTCGGCGAGAGACCCGTACTTGCCACGCGGATCCTCGGATCACAAGGAGAAGTATACGTTGTTGCAGGCGTCGTCACCAGCCCGCATCCGCCAGGGGTGAGCCTGCCTCGGTCCATGTCTGGACCAAAGACTGGACTTCTCGTCGAATTCCCGTATTTTCTCCGGGGATTCAGCATGCCTGCGCTGGTAAGTTTTTTTGTTGGGGGGCTGGTATGTCTCGGACTCGCCTGGCATCTGACAGCCCCCGTCCGTCGGCTTCGCGCGGCGGTGCAGCAGTTTGCCGGCGGCGAGTTGACGGTCCGCGTTTGGGCCGGGCGGGGCGGGGACGAAAATCACCGCCCTGGGGCGAGATTTCGATATCATGGCCGAACGAATCGAGGGGCTGATGACCGCACAACGGCAACTGCTGCGCGATATTTCACATGAACTGCGGTCCCCGCTGACCCGGCTGAACG
>NSJM01000084.1 GCA_002634395.1 Candidatus Methylomirabilis sp. | reverse complement strand
TTTCTACACCCTACCCCCTCCCCCCTACATCCTATGCTCGTGTTGGGGATGGCCATCCTCTGGATAGGCATGAGGGCGTTTGTGTCCGAGGCCGTCATCCTTGATCGTGTCGTCGCCGTGGTCAATGATGACGTGATCACCCTGACCGAGGTACAAGAGGAAGGGCTTCAGGCTATCCGAAGGATCATGCAGGAAACGCCGGGGATGGAACGAGAGCGGCAGCTTCGCAGCACGGAACGCCAGATCCTGGACGAGTTGATTCTCAGAAGGCTGCAACTCCAGGAGGCGCAGAAGGACAAGACTGAGGCGACCCCTGTGGAGATTCAGTCCACCATCGAGGAACTGAAGAAGCGCAACGGGTTAGCCAGCGATGAAGAGTTGAGAGCCGCTCTGTCCAGAGAACTGCTCAGCGAGGAGCAGTTTCGGAAGGGGATCGCCGAGCAGGTCGTGCTGACGAAGCTGGTGGCCAGGCGGGTACGAGCCAAGGTCGTCGTGCTTGACGAGGAGGTCCAGCAGTATTACGAGCAACAGCAGGCGCAATTTAAGGAGAGTCCCCAATTTAAAATTCGCCATCTTCTTGTGACTGTGCCGCCGCAGGCGACGCCCAGCGAGATATCGCGTGCCAAGAACCGGATTGAAGAGGCAAAGGAACTTCTTAAAACGGGAGCCAATTTCTCGACGGTCGCCAAGCAATACTCGGAAGGACCGCTCGCGTCGGCCAGTGGTGAGGTCTGGACAATGAAGCGCGGAGAACTCGCCCCGGAGTTGGAGCAGGCCGTCCTTGCCCTGCCGATCGGGCAAGCCAGCGACGTCATCACGACTCCGGCCGGCTTCCACCTTATTGTCGTCGAGGAGCGAGCTTTCGGTCAAGGCCTTGCGTTCGACCAGGTGAAGGAGCGTCTGCGTGCTATCCTGTTTGAACAGAAGACCGAGGCGAAATTTAAGGAGTGGATTGAGAGTCTCAAGACAAAGGCTCACGTCGAGAAGAAATTGTAGCGGGTAGCGTTATCAGCCGTCAGCTTTAGGCTGCCTGCTGACCGCTGATCGCTGAATGCTGTTCTTCAGCCGTCGCTTGAGCAGAAGACGCTTTGCGGTGCTGAGGCGGTCGATAAACAGGATACCATCCAGGTGGTCGATCTCGTGTTGCAGGATACGCGCTAGCAGGTCAGCCCCCTCCAGAACGATCTCCTTCTCATTCCGATCATATGCCTTGACCGCCACCTGCTGAAATCGCGAGACCGGCTCATTCAGGTCCGGGATACAGAGACATCCCTCTTCTTCCATGATTTGCCCTTCACCGCCAATCAGCACGGGATTGATGAGGGCCAGGGGCCCGGTGAGCCCGACATCATCAGGCGGGTCCAGAACGATGACCCGTTTGAGTGTTCCCACTTGGGGAGCGGCAAGACCCATGCCTGGAGCCGCATGCATGGTTTCCACCATATCATCAATGAAGCGCTGAAGCTCGCCATTAATCGACGTGACCGACAGTGACTTCTTTCGGATAACGGGAGATGGGTAGAGCAGAATCGGTAGCTTCGCCATTCGTATGCTCTTACATCACACCGAGCGCAAGATCGGCATCGGCGTTCAACGAGAGCGGGACTCTCTCGCCGCGCAGCATGCGAGGGTAGCCGGCAGCCGCAATCATAGCAGCATTATCGGTACAGAGAGACGGTTTGGGGTAGTAGACGTGTACACCCTCCTCCATCGCTCGCTCTGTAAGCTTTGACCGGAGCCTACCATTACAGGCTACCCCTCCGGCCAGGATGAGACGTTGCGAGGCAGATTCCTTCGCCGCCGTCAGGCTCACTCGAACCAGCACATCTACCACAGCCTCTTGAAATCCGGCGCAGATATCCGCCACCAAGGCAGGGTCAAGGGCAGGCTGAAAGCTGAAGGCTGAAGGCTGACGCGAACCACTATCTGAACGTTGAACATTGAATGTTGAACGCTTGACAAAATTGACGACTGCAGTCTTCAGACCGCTGAAGCTGAAATCGTATGACCCTCGCGGAGGAACCGATCTGGGAAATCGCACAGCGTTCGGGTCGCCCTTCCTCGCCCACTCCTCAATCAACGGCCCGCCTGGATAACCAAGGCCGAGAAATTTGGCCACTTTATCGAAGGCCTCTCCGGCAGCATCGTCCCTGGTCCGACCGAGTAAGCGATACTCACCTGGGGCCATTGCCAGATAGAGGTGAGTGTGGCCGCCCGACGCCACGAGTCCGGTGAAGGGGAAGGAGAGTTCCTCATGATCCAGTAGGGCGGCATAGAGATGCCCCTCCAGGTGGTTGACGCCGACCAGCGGGATATGACGGGCAAAGGCGAGTGCCTTCCCGAAGCAGAGACCGACCAGCAGAGAACCGATCAACCCAGGTCCTGACGTTGCCGCAATCCCGTTCAGCTCGGCTAGGCTGACCCCTGCCACGGTCAATGCCTCCCGCACCACCGGCCAGATCGCCTCCACGTGACGGCGGGAGGCCAACTCGGGAACGATCCCGCCGTAGGGGGCGTGGAGGAGATCCTGAGAGGCGACGACGGAAGAACGGATTCGCCGGCCATCCTCCAGTACAGCCGCCGCCGTCTCATCACATGAGGTTTCGATCCCTAAGGTCAAATGTGCCATTGTAAAGAGCAACTATCAGCTCTCAGCTTTCAGCAAACAGCTTTAGGCCGACCGCTGAATGCTGATGGCTGACCGCTGCCTTACCCTGCATTCCCTTTTACGAATCCCTTCTCGATAATCCGACTCGCCTTGAGAATTTCCATCGCCCGCTTTAACTGGACGTCGGCACTGGGATCAGGCCCCTCTCGCTTACTGATCTGGAGACTCGCGTCTCCTTCCTCTTCGGAAATTTTCTTTTCCTGCCGTTTCTCAGGCCGCTCTTTTCCAGCCTCACCCTCCTTTTCATCCGGTGGGGCACTCTGCGCCTTGGCTACGGTGGGCCGTGGCGCCTCTACGATGATATCGGGTACAAGCCCGGTGCCGTGGATCGACCGTCCCTGCGGCGTAAAGTATTTCGCCGTAGTCAAACGCAGACCGGAACCATCGCTCAGCGGAACAACCGTTTGTACCGATCCTTTCCCGAAGGTTTTTGTCCCAAGGATCACCGCCCTTTTCCAGTCCTGCAGCGCGCCTGCGACAATCTCGGAGGCGCTGGCGGAGCCCCCATTCACCAGGACTACAATGGGAATTTTGGGGATCTGGGCCCCGTGTTCTGCCGAGAAGCGGAG
Organism: Candidatus Methylomirabilis sp.; assembly: GCA_002634395.1. Taxonomy (GTDB): domain Bacteria; phylum Methylomirabilota; class Methylomirabilia; order Methylomirabilales; family Methylomirabilaceae; genus Methylomirabilis; species Methylomirabilis tolerans. The sequence continues at coordinate 8,469 of NSJM01000084.1, read as the reverse complement.
ATCCTGGTTCTTGAGCCGACCCTCGGTGTAGACAATGAGCTGTCCTTGGTCCAGGAACAGATCGGACACCTGGACAGCCTGATTCAGGAGGCCACCCGGGTTGTTGCGAAGGTCCAGCACCATGGCCGACATCACGCCCTGTCCCAACTGCTCGATCGCCTTCAGGAGGTCTTTCCCGGTCCGCTCCTGGAACGCACTGATCCGGACGTAGGCGATCCCATCGCCAAGATCTTTGGCCTTCACGCTCTTCACCTCGATGACTTCCCGAACCAACGTCAGATCGAACGGGCCAGGGGACTCCTCACGGAGGATGGTCAGGGTGACGCTCGTGCCCTTGGAGCCTCGAAGCTTTTTCACTGCTTCCATGAGAGTCATATCTTTAGTTGGGCTTCCATCGATCTTCACGATCCGGTCGCCAGGATGCATGCCGGCCCGATCGGCTGGGGTTCCTTCAATCGGCGCCACCACCGTGAGCATTCTATCCTTCACTGTAATCTCGATCCCCAGACCGCCAAACAAGCCCTGAGTCTCAACCTGCATCTCTTTGAAAATATCGGGCGGCATGAACGCGCTGTGAGGATCGAGCGACTCCAGCATCCCTTTAATACTGCTGTAGATGAGGTCGCGAGGCTTCGTTTCCTCCACATAATTCGTCTGGACCAGCGACAGGACCTCCGTGAAGACCTTTAACCGCTCGTAGTTGTCCTCGACAGCCGTGACCTCATGATGGCCTCCGCCACCGATGATCAACAACAGCAAGATCAATACAATGGCCAGACTCTTTCGCCCTTTCTGAAAAGGACCTCCGGATCTCATCGATTCCTCCCAGATAACCAGCTATCAGCATCCAGCTATTAGCTGATGGCTGACGGCTACATTTAGTTGGGGGCAAGCCAGGCCACAGGATCCTGGGGCCTTCCCCGATGCCGCACTTCAAAATAGAGCTGCGACCCGTTCACCGACCCCGTGTTACCGATTAACCCGATAGTCTGTCCCTTTGCCACCCGGTCGCCCACCTTGACGAGTATCTCTGCAGCATGCGCATACACCGTATAGTAGCCTTCCCCATGATCAAGGACGATCAAGCGGCCATACCCTTTGAACCAATCGGCGTACAGTACAACGCCTTCAAAGACCGACGCGATCTTTTGCTTCTCGGGAGCACGGATCTCGATGCCGTGGTTAAAGATCATCGTCCTGTAACGCGCGTGCTCTTGCCGACCGAACGTAGAAACCATGGTGCCGGTCGTCGGCCACGGTAAGCGGCCCTTGAGCGATGCAAACGGGCCGAGCGGTCCTTCAGAAACGTCGGGAACCCGCAACGACCCAGGATAAGGCGCTTTCCCGATCTGGGGCCGCCTCTGTTGCTGCAGGCGACCGATGAGGTTCTGGAGCTCTCTGGTTGCCAGCTCCAGCTCCCGGATGGCGGTCAGATGGCCCTTTTTCTGCTCCTGAACCTCGCCCAGCAGCAGGCGCCTGGTATGCTGCTCCTCCAAGACCTCCTCGCGCTTTTCCGTGACGGCCTTCTGATCCATCGTCAGCGCGGTTTTTGATCGCTCCAGCTCGGCCTGTTGAGTGCGCAGCGTCTCGAGAGTCACCGTGTAGGCGGCAACCATCCGCTGATCCTGATTGGCGATCGCCGCGAGGTATCGTATGCGGCGCCCGGTACCGGACAGGTCATCCGCGGACAGGAGCGCCTGAACATAGCCGTGGCGCCCTTGTTTATAGATGGCGCGGATACGCCTCCGGAACAGGCCCTGCATTCGGTCAAGCTGAGTCCGGGTCAGTGCGATATCACGCTGAGTAGTCTGAAGCCGTTCCGTGCTTACCTTCAGCCTGGCCTGCAACTCTTTCAGTTCCCGTCCCTTCTGCTGAAGTGCCCGGTCTGTCCGCTTCAACTCATCGAAAAGCGTTCGCTCTTTCCGCGCTGTCTGCTTCGCCTGTTGACGCTCCCGGTCCAGATCCCTTTTGACCTGCTTGAGTTCTTCGCGCTTCTCGCGGAGGCGCGACGAGTGCCCCATCTTTGTGTCGGCTGCCAAGCCGGATGACGGTCCGAGGAGAAGGGTTGTTATGAGGGCCACCACCGTCAAGAGGGCACGAGGTGAACAAGTCATTCTTCTCCCTTACCGTCACTATCGGCTATAGCTTCAAGAAGCGGCTGACGGCGAGTGCGCTGCCCAGGGCGCCGATCACTGCGCCTCCCCCCACCAAACCTGCCATCATCGACGATTCCAGGAATCCCTGCCCCGCTGCTGTAGGGAAGAGTGGAGAGGCCACATTGAAGGTCGGCGCGACGAATCGGTAAGCTGCAAACAGTACACCCAGGGCAAGCCCGGCGCCAAGGCTGCCCTGAAGCATCCCCTCCACAAGAAAGGGGGCGCGGATATACGCCTTGGTAGCACCGACGAGTCGCATGATCTCGATCTCCTGCGCGCGCGTATAGACGGCAAGCCGAATGGTATTCGAGACGATCATGGCTGATCCTAGCGTCAGCACCGAACCGATGATGACGCCGAGCAGCCTGATGAGTTGCGCGACTCGGGCAATACGCTCAACCCACTCCTGTCCATACTGGATATCCTCCACCCCCTCGAGGCGGCTCAGGAATGCGCTGAGCCCTTTGAGGGCTTCCGGGCTTTGATACCCTTCGCGGATCTTGAGTTGATATGAAGCGGGGAGCGGATTATCACCCAAGCCCTCAAGGAGACTTTCCTGCCCCTTGAGTTCGCGACGGAAGCTGGCAAGAGCCTCTTCCTTTGTCGTGAACGTAAAGGTCCTGACGGCTGCCTCATTTTCGATTCGTCGCCTGAGCATATCTAGCTGTAACGGAGTAATCTGGTCATCCAGGAAGACAGAAACCTGGAGTTGTTCTTTCCACTCAGTAACAAGCGCGCTGAAATGTTGGATCAACAGAAGAAAGATGCCGATGATGACGAACGATACCGCAATGCTGACGATCGACGCCAACCCGCCCCATCCGGCGCGAACCAGGTTGATCAGAGCATAAGCCAACAGATGTTTCAGCTTCTCAACCACCACTCACACGCAAGACGCGCCAAGGAAGATTCAAGGCAGACTGGTTGAACTCCAGACCCTTTTCTCTTGCGCCGAGCCTGCCGGCCGGTTCACCCGCTGCCACTCCTCGACGATCCTTCCTTGTTTGAGGAATACTGTGCGACAGCCCGCCTCCTCCGCCAGTTTGAGATTGTGAGTAGCCACCAGGACGGTGGTTCCCTGCGCATTAATCTCAAAAAGAAGTCGTATGACGTCTGCGGCCAGTTCAGGATCCAGGTTTCCGGTCGGCTCGTCCGCTAAGAGGATGACAGGATCATTCATCAGCGCTCTCGCCACCGCCACCCGCTGCTGCTCACCGTTTGACAGCTTATACGGTACCACCCGCGCCTTGTGTGAAAGCCCAACCAGCTTCAGCAGTTGTTCGACCTTACGCTGCACCTGCAACGTTGTCATGCCGACGACCCTGGCAACCAAGGCAAGGTTTTCCTCGATAGTCCGATCGCGAAGGAGCTTGAAATCCTGAAAAACGATCCCCAGAGTCCGCCTCAGTTCCGGGACCGCCCTCGGTTTCATGCGGACGATATTGCGGCCATTGACCAGGATCTGACCAGAGGTGGGAAGCTCGTCGCAAAAGATCAAACGGAGTAGCGTGCTTTTCCCGGCGCCATTGGGACCAGCCAGGAAGACCATCTCCCCTTTGTGAATATGAAGATCGACATCGACCAAGGCCTCCAGATCTTTTCCAAACGTCTTGTACACATGGAACATCTGGATCATAGCGAGACAGCCCTGGGCGCCCTCACTGCACCTTCTATTTCGTCGGCCTGCGGCAGGGTCGCAGGTACGGAATTCTTCCCGCTTCTTCTCACGTTAGCTCCTTTTCAGCATCAATGCAACCAAAAACCTTCCCGGTACGGTGGAACGATCAACGAAGTTACGCGGCAGGCTATTACGCAGCCTGCTGCTCCCCCATAAGACCTCGGAGGGTTTCAAGATTTTGGCGATCGGCTGTGACGAAGTTATTGTCCTTCGGAGTTTCGATGATCATCGGGATCCCACGTAAGCGGGGATCAGTAACGAGGCAGCGGAACGCATCGAGTCCGATCGTTCCCTTGCCGATATGCTCATGACGGTCCACGCGGCTTCCCAACTCCTTCTTGCAGTCGTTGACGTGAATGACCTTGAGGGAGGGCATACCCACGATCCGGTCAAACACATGGACGACGGCGTCATATCCCTCCGGTGTCCGGATATCGTAGCCGGCAGCAAACAGGTGGCAGGTATCCAGACAGACCCCTGTCCGCTCCGGGAGGCCGATCTGATCCAGGAGCAGCGCGATCTGCTCGAACCGGTGCCCCAAGGTAGTTCCCTGGCCGGCAGTCGTTTCGAGTACTACCTGGACTCGACAGCCCTTCGTTCGCATGAGAAGCTCTCGAAAACTATTCGCTACCTGTCGTAATCCCGCCTCCTCGCCCGCTCCCATGTGGGCCCCCGGATGGATCACCAGATATGGAATGCTGAGCGCCTCGGCCCGCTCGATCTCCTCCAGGCAGGCTGCCATGGACCTCTGATGCAGCGCAGGATCAGTGGAGGCCAGATTGATCAGGTAGGCGCTATGAGCCACGGCTGGAGCAATTGCAGCAGCCCGAAGGTTTGCGCGGAATCGGTCAATCTCCTCGGTGGGCAGGGACCTGGCCCGCCACTGGTTGCTGCTTTTGATAAAAAGCTGGATGGTTCGGCAACCAATCTGCTGACCCCTCAGCGGCGCCAGATCGATTCCGCCCGCGATTGACATATGGGCGCCGAGGAGCAGGTCGGCCTCAGCGCGCTGTTGTGGTAGTTGGACCATGATCGCGGTTAGAGTGCCGGACAGGCTCCCACCTCAATGGAGGCGGAATCGTTCGGCCAGGAGCCTCCGAAAGCGGGGCTGATAGATCAGATCGAAGGCCAGCTCTTTCCCTGGAAAGAGGCGTAGCGCCAACTCCCTTGTGGCGGTGACCATCTTGGAGGCCTCCTCCAGCGACAGTGTAGTCTGGCTGATCGTGCTCATCGTGAGGCTGACCACGAGCTGAAGTTGCCGTAACTTCTTTTCTTCTTCTTTGAGTTCCTCAGGAGTCGGTATGGCCTCTCCTTAAGAAAATAGCCGTCAGCGCTCAGCTTCGGACAAAACAGGGGAAGTATCAGAAGAGCTGACCGCTGAGAGCTGATCGCTTAGCCAGAATTCTATTTTTGTGTACCAGGGTGCAGCAGCACCGCATGGGCTCTTGCTCTGATAATAACAGAGCGAGCGCGCAGCTCAAAGGATCGTTCGACAGAGCGAATCACAACGCATCCTCCGGTCCCAGTTTCGGCTTGACCGGTGCGTCAAGGGCGGCTTACCATGCGACTACTTCTTGAAAAGGCACACTGCAACGAAAGGAGGACGGATGCATGAAGATCCGAGTGGAGCGCAACCCCTCCCCAGAGCGACTCACAGCGCTCAGGGTCGAGGATTGGCCGATCTGGAGTAAAGAGGTCTCTACCTTTCCGTGGAGCTACGATAGTACGGAAACCTGTTATATCCTGGAGGGGGAGGTGATCGTGACGCCAGAGGGCGGGGAGTCGGTACAGATCAGCAAGGGAGATCTTGTGACCTTTCCCGTCGGGATGGCCTGCACCTGGGACATCCGCCATCCCGTCAAAAAGCATTACCAGTTTGACTGAGCCGACCACCACGACAAGGGGGAACCTGCATGGCGCGTATCCTGGCTATTGGGACGGCGACGCTTGACCTTATCTTTACGCTTACGCGCTACCCTGCTGAGGACGCCGAGCTTCGCGCCAGGGGGCTCCGCACCAGCCCTGGTGGTAACGCTGCCAATACCCTTGTTGTCCTCAGTCAACTGGGTCATGCGTGCGCCTTAGGGGGCGTACTGCCGGATGGTCCGGAGGCCGCCCCGATCATCGAGTGCCTGGCCAGGCATGGGATCGACCTCGCCGTCTGTCGCCGCGTTCCCGGCCGGCCGCCAACCTCATGCGTCCTGCTGAGTCTCGAAGAGGGCACACGCACCATCGTACACTATCGAGATCTGCCGGAGTATGGCCATGAGGAGTTTCACCAGATCGATCTGACGCGGTTCGACTGGGTTCACTTCGAGGGCCGAGATGGTCCAGAGACGGCCCGCATGGTGCACCGGATCCGCGATGCCAGCCCTGGACCCCTATGCTCAGTTGAGGTAGAGAAGCCGCGCTCCGGAATCGAGGCGGTGTTCGCAGGCGCGGGGATGCTGATCTTCTCACGTGCCTATGCTAACCACCTGGGATTCGACGCGCCCCGCCCCTTCCTGCTCCGGATGCGAGAGCAGGCGCCGCAAGCGGACCTGATTGTCACATGGGGCAAGGAGGGGGCGTACGGCCTTACCTATCCGGGAGAGGTTCAATACAGTCCCGCTTTCCCTCCCATCAAAGCCCAAGACACGCTAGGAGCCGGCGATACCTTCAACGCCGGCCTCATTGATGCCTATCTCAAGGGCCTTGGGTTAGCCGATGCTCTTTCGCATGCCTGCCGTCTGGCCGGCCAGAAATGCGGCCAAATCGGCCTGGAGGGGCTGAAGGGCAGGTAAGACATGGTCTACGCCCTCCGAGCGCTCCGCGTTTCTGTGGTGGAGCCATGATTTCGCCAGTCGGCCGTCCCGTTCAAGCGTCCACTCACGGGCCTGCTGAAGGATTTTCCGGTGACCGGCTGTCCGGCCACGCGGCTTGGGCTGGCTACGCGATGGCTCCTGGGAGTCTGCCCCGCCGTCCCGTTGCCGGCGGAACCCACGATGCCTCCTTGCGTAGCGCGGCGCGCAGCATTCGCCTTCGCCCGAACCCGCTCCTCCGCTTTTCGGGTGCGGATGGCGGCAATACGTTCGGCGAGGGGAACCTCAAAGCGCTCAGTGGGCGTCGTGGCGTAATTGAACCCCTGGACCTTCTGGCGCGGCAGGCGTGTGCCGATGGCACGCTCGATGGCGCGGAGGGTGTCCTCTTCATTCGGCGAGACAAGGGTGTACGCATCGCCCGTGGCGTCCACCCGTCCTGTGCGCCCGACCCGGTGGATGTAATCCTCGGGGAGCTGCGGGACGTCGAAATTTACGACGAGGCCCAACGCCTCCACGTCGATGCCGCGGGCGGCGATGTCTGTTGCGACGAGGACGCGGCATCGACCCCGCTTGAAGCTGGCCAGGGCGTCGGTCCTCTGCGCCTGACTGCGGTTACCGTGAATCCGTTCGCAGGTGACGCCGTGCTTGTCGAGGAAGTCGGCCAGCCGGTTGGCCCGGTGCTTGGTTCGGGTGAAGGCGAGGACATGTTTGGACGGGCTGGTCCTCACCAGTTCCAGGAAGAGGGTGGACTTCAGCTCATGCGGGACAGGGTAGGCCACATGGGTGATCCCCGCCGCCGGCGCGGCCTTGCGCTCGATGTTCAGAGAGACCGGGTTCTGGAGCATGTCCCGGGCAAGTTCCATGATGGGTGCCGGCAAGGTCGCCGAAAAGAGCAGGGTCTGCCGTTTCTTGGGGACGTGTTGCAGGATGCGGCGGATGTCCGGCAGAAAACCCATGTCGAGCATGCGGTCCGCCTCGTCGAGCACAAGGTGCTCAATGCCGGAGAGGCGTGCGTACGGGTACTGGAAATGATCGAGGAGCCGACCGGGGGTCGCAATCAGGACGTCAACGCCTCTGCGAAACGCCTGTTCCTGGGGTCCCATGGAGACGCCCCCGTAGACCGCGGCGCCTTTCAGGGGAGTATGCGCTGCGAGCTCGCGGAGGTGATCCGAGATCTGCGCCGCCAGCTCCCGGGTGGGCGCCAGAACGAGCGCCCTCGTCGTTCCCCTGGGCTTCTCCATAAGACAATGAAGGATGGGTAGCAGGAACGCCGCCGTCTTGCCGCTGCCCGTCACGGCGCTGGCCATAACGTCCCGGCCCTCCAGAAGGGGAGGAACAGCCACGCGCTGAATCGGCGTTGGGCTCTTAAACCCCATGCTGTGGACGGCTTTCAACAGGTTCGCGTTGAGTTTAAATGACGAAAACGACATAATCCTCCTAATGCTGCTTTTAGGCGCGTCTATTCCGTGATGGATAGGATGCGCCCGTGCTGTTTATCCGGTCGGATTGAGTGGGGCTAACGGTGGGATCACCGGAGAAGTCACCGTGCGGGATTGAACGTCCCAACTCGACAATGGATCGGGCCGCGTTACAGCCTCGATCGACATCACTACTACAATTTCAAGTCACTATAACACACTTGCCGCGTTTTTCCAAAGGAGAACTTCAAGAGGTTGGCCATCTCCTCACTGTTGTTGCCCGGAGGGATTGCCCACAAAGTAGACCGGCTCTTCGCCTGCTACGATAGCCGGCGTGATCGTCCAAGTCCCTCGGCAGGAGGTGTCTACGACTCGCCCCGCTTGCTCGGAGCCCGCAACCATCAGGGTTACGCCGC
>NSJM01000003.1 GCA_002634395.1 Candidatus Methylomirabilis sp. | reverse complement strand
TATCTGTGAGCGCGGCAATCCCAGGCAGTTCCTTCCCCTCCAGAAACTCCAGGGACGCGCCGCCTCCCGTCGAGATGTGAGTCATCTGCTCAGCAACTCCAGCCAGGGAAACCGCAGCCGCCGTATCGCCTCCTCCGATAACCGAGTGCGCAGGGCAGGCAGCGACTGCTTTAGCCAAGGCAAACGTCCCTTCCCGGAAAGGCAACAGTTCGAAGACGCCCATTGGACCATTCCACAGGATAGTTTTTGCGCGCTTCACCTCCTGAGTAAACCGGCTAATCGTCGCAGGGCCGATATCAAGGCCCATCGAACCGACGGGAATGCTCCCCTCTATCTGTCTGGTTGGCGCATCTGCGTCGATCCGCTCGGCGATCACATGATCACTCGGCAGATGGATAGCGATATTCGAGTGTCTGGCCTGCTCCATCGTCTCCAGCGCAATCTTTAGTCCGTCGGCCTCTACCCGCGAGCTCCCCACCTCATGCCCTTGGGCTTTCAGGAATGTATAGGCCATGCCACCGCCGATCAGGAGACTGTCCACCTTCGGGAGCAGATTGGCCAGGACCCCTATCTTATCCGACACCTTGGCTCCGCCGAGAATTGCGACGAAGGGGTGTTCAGGATGATCGAGCAGGGCCCCAAGCTGTACGAGTTCCTCTCGCATAAGAAAACCGGACGCCGACTGCTTGACGAATCGTGTCACCCCGACGGTGGAGGCGTGGGCGCGGTGGGCCGTTCCGAAGGCATCGTTGACGTACAGGTCGCACAACTCCGCCAATGCCTTCGCAAAGGCCTCGTCGTTCTTCTCTTCCTCCGGATGAAAGCGGCAATTCTCGAGCAACAGCACCTGTCCAGCGGCCATCCTGTCGATCCGGGCCTTCACCCCAGATCCCACGCAATCCTCGGCCATCTCCACCGGACTCCCCAGCAACGCAGCGAGCCGCCCAGCCACCGGCCCGAGGCTGAACTTTGGATTAGGACCACCCTTGGGTCGACCAAGGTGGGAGATGAGCAGGATCTTCGCCCCATGTTGGGCCGCGTAGTTGATCGTCGGGAGTGCGGCGCGAATGCGTGTATCATCGGTAATCGTCCCCTTCTCATCCATCGGGACGTTGAAATCGACGCGGATCAGGAGCCGTTTCTCTGAAAGCTCCAGGTCATCGATGCATAATTTAGCCATGGTGTTCCCTAGAAAATCCCCCCCACCTTCATCCTCCCCCTCCGAGGGAGGAGGGTCAGGGAGGGGGGGAACTCGTTATGATCGCGAAGCGATGTACTTCACAAGGTCACGGATTCGGCAGGAATAACCCCACTCGTTGTCGTACCAGGACAGGACCTTGATCAGGGTACCGTCTACGACCGATGTCGAAAGGCTGTCAACAATCGATGAAAGCGAATTACCATTAAAATCCACAGAGACCAACGGCTCCTCGCAGAAACCGAGAATCCCTTTTAACTCGCCATCGGCTGCCTTCCGAAGAGCCGAATTCACCTCTTCAGCCGTGACCACCCGCTCCGTCTCTGCAACAAGATCGACCAGCGATACGTTCGCCGTCGGGACGCGGATAGCGAGCCCGTGCATCTTCCCCTGCAGCGCAGGGAGCACCAGGCCCACCGCTTTGGCCGCCCCGGTGCTGGTTGGGATCTGGGAGAGAGCGGCAGCCCTCGCCCGGCGGAGATCAGAATGGGGTAGATCCAGAATCTGCTGGTCATTCGTATAGGAATGGATGGTAGTCACGAGGCCATGGCGAATTCCGAAATTCTCCATGATCACCTTCGCGATGGGTGCAAGGCAGTTGGTGGTGCAGGACGCATTGCTGATGACCGCGTGCTTTGCGGGATCGTACATCTTCTCATTCACACCCAGAACGATTGTGATATCCGGGTCCTTGGCCGGCGCTGAAATGATGACCTTTTGCGCTCCGGCCTGAAGATGCTTGCTCGCGCCGGCCTTGTCGGTGAAGCGTCCGGTCGATTCGACGACGACCTGCACTCCCAGCTCTTTCCAGGGCAGCGCCGCCGGGTCTCTCTGGGCAAAGACCTTGATCTCGCGGCCGTCCACGACGATGGCATTATCCTTGGCCTGCACATCCGCTTGCAGCGTCCCATGGACAGAATCGTACTTCAACAGGTGTGCGAGCGTCCTGGCGTCAGTGATGTCATTGACCGCCACGAACTCCAGCCCGCGATCTTCAAGCGCTACCCGAAACGCATTTCGACCGATGCGACCAAATCCGTTGATCGCAGCCTTGATAGCCATGACTCTCTTCTCCTCCTTAAATGAATGAACAAGCGATTGCTAGGCAGACGGACACACGACGGGGAAAACCGTACAGCGTTACAAGGCAAAATCAGTCATGATTTATAAGGCCTTTGATCTTAAATGTCAATCCCTTAAGGTCAATCACCCATAGAATTCGTAACTAAGGTAGATAGGCTGAAGGTTGAAGGCTTTTAGGGGTAAGCCATGCGTGATCATACAACACTCCGAAAAGGTCTTGAATGGCTCGATTCGTGCCCTGCGAGATAATTTAGAACCTTCAGCCTTCAGTCTAAACACCTGAGTAGTTCGCGAAGTTCCACGGGCAGATTCACTCCACGCGGGCGAGGGTGTAGACCCCGACTTCCGCGGCGCCGGCAGCGAGCAGGGCCTTTGCACACTCGCAGGCTGTCGCCCCGGTTGTGAACACATCGTCAATGAGCAGGAGCCTCATATCCTTTACCCGATCAGACTGCGGTACGATAAAAGCCCCCTTGACGTTGTCCTCTCGCTCTTTCCGACCCCCGCTCTGGGCTTCCGTAGGCCGAACCCGACGCAATAGGCGATGACCAACAGGAAGACCGCAGCCGGCTCCGAACTCCTTGGCCAGAAGCGTTGCCTGATTAAAGCCTCGCGCTCGTTCTCGCTGAGGGTGGAGCGGAACCGGAATCAAGAGATCGAATCGGCGGGGATCAAAAAGTCGCCCGGCCCCCTCGGCCATCAAGCGACCGAGATGGCGGGCAAGCGTACGTCGGCCGCCATATTTGAACAGTAGGATGGCCTGACGCATCGTACCGTCAGCTTCGTATAGCGCCGCCGCCCTCGCCATGACAAACGGCGGCAACCGTTCGCGGCAGCGTCCACACAGGTGGCCAGGACTTTCCTCAAGGGTTCTCGGCGACGCAAAAGGCCTGCCGCAGCAAGGGCAGGATGGCTCGGACACACACCGAATGCTACGCCAGCAGCGGCTACAGATAATGGAGCAACGGTCGGCATCCAGAGGCCGATGACACACTCGGCAGGGGGAAGGAAAAATGAGATGAAGAAAGGCTGCCAGCAGCTCCTTCAGCTCCGCTCCTCTTCCTCCTGACAGGCAATACAAAATCGAGCAAAAGGCAACGCTTCAAGCCTTTTCTCACTGATCGGCTCACCGCACCGTTCGCACCCCCCGTACTTCTTCAGCCGCATCTTGTCCAGGGCAGCGTCCACCTGCTTCAACAACTGGCGCTCAGCATCGCTGATGGAGAGCAAAAATTCTTTGGTGTAGGCTGTCGTGGCTTGATCAGCGATGTCCTGCGTACCATCACTACCGCCCTCCAGATTATTCGCGCGCTTTTCCCGTACCGTGTTAATCAATGCGCGTCGTTTCTCCAGCAGCCTTTCCTTTAACCGTTCCAGCATCGCCGCCCTCAACGGCATCCCCATCACCTCCCTGCCTGTGTGTGGCTATACGCAACCAGGCTACCTTGGCGATTCGGTAGATTACCCTCGCCCTCAAAAAAGAGAGGGAAGAGCGGGGGCACCGCCTGCCCCCAACAAAAAAAGAAGCGGGGCTCGTGTGTCCTCCGCTTTACAGGTATCGGCTTCATTATGACGATTTATCTCAGAGGAACCAGCGATCCATTCTGAACCAACTCCTGTCTCGGCGCGTCGGCCCACAGGCCCTCCAGGTCGTAGTACAGCCGCATCTCTTCGTCGAAAATATGAATGATTACATCGCTGTAGTCAAGAAGAATCCAACGGGCTTCCCGGTCCTCCTCCCGATGGAATATCCGAATACGCTCGTCTCGAAGTCGCGCTTCGATTCGATCGGCAACGGCCAGGACCTGTCGAATCGAGGAAACACTCACGATAAGAAAATAGTCGGTAAATGAGCAGAGGTCTCGGAGGTCAAGATGCACAATAGAGGTAGGTTTCACCTCGAAGGCCTCTGTAACGGCAAGCCGCAACAGCGTGTCGGTGTCGATCCGTCCTCTTACTTCTGTCGATATTGCAGGTCGTTTCAATGAACTCACGTCAAAACCTCACGTCGGCCCATCAGCCTTTTCGCCCGGGTTGATACAGACGGTTCTTGCCTATGTACGCAGCAACCGTGTCGGTGACCAGATGTCGGATACTCCTCCCCTCCTTCACGAGTTGTCGGATCTCGCTGGAGGAGATATCCAGCGAGACCACTTCAACCAACAGGACCAGACAGGATTCATGGTGTGCTTTTTCGGTCTTCCGCGTAATCTCTGAAATCTTCAGGTACTTAAATCGGGGGTTGCCCAGAAGATGCCACTGTTCGGGTGTCATGGAACGTTCCACGCCGTCAAGCCGCCAGCCGGGACGGGCTGTGACAATCACCTGGGCCAGCGACAGCAATTCCCGCGCTTCTTTCCAGGTCGCGATATCAAGGAACGCATCGACCCCCATAATGAAGTAGATGGTAGTCTCCTCCCCGTACAGCTTTCGAAACTCCCGGAGCGTCTCAACCGAGTAGGACCGGCCCGGTCGGCTTAGCTCAATCGGGGATACGCTGAAGTACGGCGTATAGACCGTCGCCAGCGAGACCATCTCGTACCGGTGCAGGGCCGAGGCCTCGAACTCTTCCTCTTTGTGAGGGGGCCTGGCGGCGGGCACAAAGATGATCCTGTCCAGTTCAAAGGCCCAGTAGATCTCCTCGGCGGCCCGCAAGTGGCCGAGATGAATCGGATCGAAGGTCCCCCCCATCACGCCGATATGCATGGTCGCCTCATGGCGAGTCAAGGTTCAAGGTTCAAGGTTCAACGTTCAAGGTTCAACGTTCAAGGTGCAAGGTTCAAGGTTCAAGGTGCAAGGTTCAAGGTGCAACGTGCAAGGTGCAACGTGCAAGGTGCAACGTTTAAGGTGCAACGTTTAAGGTTCAAGGTGCAACGTGCAAGGTGCATGCTGTATCACATTTATTACTCAGAGCTTAAAATAGCTTGTCTCCCCCTTTTGTAAAGGGGGAAGTTGCTGGAGATGTTGTGCAAGAGTGCAATCTAGTTAATGCTCCCCGTAATAGGTATGTAGCTCAATGTGTGAAGAGGCAAGTTATCAACCTTGCACTTCGAACATTGGACTTTGCACATCATTTCGCTGAGTCCCGCACCTGACCCTCGCCGAGCACGATAAACTTTTCGCAGGTCAGTTCCGTGAGACCAACCGGGCCCCGGGCGTGGAGCTTCTGTGTGCTGATCCCCATCTCGGCCCCCATCCCGAACTCGCCGCCGTCAGTAAAGCGGGTGGAGGCATTGACGAATACGGCGCCGGCATCCACCTCCCGGAGGAAACGCATGGCCCGGCCATGATCCGCTGTGACGATCGCCTCGGCCAGGCCGGAGCCGTGCGCAGCGATATGGGCCACAGCCTCTTCGAACGAGCCGACTACCTTTACGGACAGGATCAGATCGAGATATTCAGTATCCCAGTCTACCTCGGTGGCAGATGCGATATCGTGGACCAGGGCCCGTGTCCGAGGGCAACCCCTGACCTCGACCCCGGCCTCCTGCAACCGTCCGACGATTCGTGGTAAGAAGTGAGCGGCCACCCCCTCATGCACCAGCAGGCTCTCCATGGCATTACAGACGCCCGGTCGCTCGACCTTAGCGTTAAAGGCAATCTCCTCCGCCATGATGAGATCGGCCCCTTCATCAACGTAGGTGTGACAGAGCCCTTTGTCGTGGGCCAGGACCGGAATGGTTGAGGTCCGCTGCACCGCCCGGATCAACTCCTCCCCGCCTCGAGGGATAATGAGATCCACGAGTCCGGTGAGCTGGAGCAAATGCGCTACCGCCTCCCGGTCAACCGAATCGATGAAGGCGACGCAACCCTTGGGCAGCCCGCTTCCCATGGCAGCATCCGACAGCAGACTACTGATGATTCGGTTGCTGCGGATCGCCTCCCGACCCCCTTTGAGAATGACGGCGTTCCCCGACTTCAGGCAGAGGGCCGCCGCATCGGCGGTGACTCCTGGTCTGGCCTCATAGATGACGCCGATGACCCCGAGCGGCACCCGCATCCGGCCGACAAGCAGACCGTTTGGACGACGCCACATTCCGGCAATCTCCCCGACAGGATCGGGAAGCGTGGCCACCTGCCGGACACCGGCCGCTATCTTCTCAATCCGCCTTTCGTCAAGAGCCAGTCGATCCAGGACCGCAGGCGAACAGTGCTGTGCTTTCGTTTCCGCCAAATCGAGCGCGTTCGCCGAGAGGATCGCCGCCCGGCCGTTCCACAGCGCGTCCGCCATAGCCTTCAGCGCCCGGTTCTTGACATCCGGCACCACCGAGGCCAGGGTCCGAGCTGCCTGTCGCGCCGCTTCTCCCAGTTCTCTGACCATCTGCGCCGTCATGTTGTGTCCCGTCGTGAACGTCCCAAGTTTCGGATTCCTGATGTTACACGTTGCACGTTGAACCTCGGCCCTTGAACCTCGAACGTTGAACGTTGAACCTCGAACCTTGAACGTTGAACCTCGAACGTTGAACCTTGAACGTTGAACCTCGAACGTTGCACTCTTCTCTTATTCAAGAATCACCAAGCTATCCCGGTGCACCACCTCATCGAATGGCTTGACGCCAAGCGCATTTTCGATCTGGTTGCTCCTGATGCCTTTGATCTGTTCCACCTGTGCAGCATCATAGCCGGCCACACCCCTCGCAAATTCTATGCCGTCGATGTCACAGAGACTGATCACATCGCCCCCCTCAAACTTACCATCTACCGAGACAACCCCAGAGGGTAGAAGGCTCTTACCGTGACGGATGAGCGCCTCCTTGGCCCCGGCATCCACCATAATCCGCCCTTTGCGCTCCGTCGCAAAAGCTAGCCAGCGCTTGCGGCTCCGCATCCTGGACGCAGACGCCTGAAAGATGGTACCGACCGCCTCACCACGCACGATCCGCTCCAGGATCCCCTCCACAAGGCCGTTTGCAATGACAGTTGGAATGCCGGATGCCGCCGCACGGCGCGCTGCTTCTACCTTTGTGGCCATCCCGCCGGTGCCGAGCCCAGTCCCCGACTCGTCGGCCCAAAAGTGGAGCATTGTTGACCGTCGGGGTACCTCCTGGACAAGCTTCGCATTGGGATCTCTTCTCGGATCAGTCGTATACAGCCCGTCAAGGTCGGTCAGGATGATGAGGAGGTCCGCTCCAAGCAGCGTCGCCACGAGCGCCGAAAGATGGTCATTATCGCCGAACCTGATCTCCTCCACTGCGACCGTATCGTTCTCGTTGATGACCGGAAGTACCCCCATGTGGAGTAGCGTAAATAAGGTGTTACGAGCATTGAGGTACCGATGTCGCGAGCGAAAGTCGTCCTGGGTCAGTAAAAGCTGTCCTAACTTCTGGCCATACGGCGCGAAGGCCTCCTCGTAGTGGCGCATGAGCAGGCTCTGACCGACAGCGGCGGCAGCCTGCTTTAAGGGAATGCTCCTGGGCCGCTCGGTCAGCCCAAGCTGACTCATTCCCGTCAGAATGGCACCGGATGAGACCAGAACCACCTGGTACCCCTCCTCCCGGAGTCGGACAAGCTCACGGCAAATTCGCTCCAGCGTTGCCTGATGCAGGGCGATTTCGCCCTTAGACAGAACGGCAGACCCAACCTTCACAACCAACCGCTTTGCCTCACGCAAGCCTGCCCTGATCCCTGTCAGAGTGGATCGAGCATCTATCGATGACCCCTCTGTGTGACTCATGGAATGGTTGGCGCTTTCGCGCTTTCGAGTGTCGGGTGTCTGACCTTGAGTTCCGGGATTGTGGCATCGTGCTGCGTACCAGGCGCTTCGCGCTTGGAACTCGTTCTAACCTGATCAGTCAGGTACCGGATGAGTTGCTCGATCCCCTCACCAGTTACGGCTGACACTGGAAAAAGAGGGAGACCCCGTTCTGCGCAAAGGGTTTGGAGCGTGGAAAGATGGAGATCGTGGGGAAGATCGATCTTGTTGGCGACAATGATGCGGGGACGCATGAGCAGCTCGGGATTGAAGGCTCGGAGTTCTTCCTCGATGACCGACAATGCTTCATGAGGATCCCTTGCAGTATCAGAGATATCAATGACATGCGTCAACAGGCGAGTCCGCTCGATATGCCGCAGAAAACGAATCCCGAGACCTGCTCCCGAGGATGCTCCCTCGATCAGGCCGGGGATATCGGCCACTACGAAGGCGCCCAGCAAATCGATCTCGACGGTTCCAAGGTGAGGGGTCAGCGTCGTAAATGGGTACTCTGCCACCTTCGAATGAGCGGCAGAGATACGACAAAGAAGGGCGGATTTCCCAGCGTTAGGAAGACCAATCAGGCCGACATCGGCGAGCAGTTTCAATGTCAGGTAAAGCCACCGCTCCTGCCCACTTTGCCCAGGCTCGGCGATGCGAGGGGCCTGCCGGATGGGGGTGGCAAAGTGGGAATTGCCTCGACCGCCTTTCCCTCCCCTGGCGACCAGCACCCGCTGTTCGTCCTCAATCAGATCGGCTAGAAGTTCTCTCGTATCGCCATCGGCGACGATCGTACCAAGTGGAACCGGAATAATCAGGTCAGCGCCGCGTCGACCATACATCTTCTTGCCGCGTCCGTGCACACCGTCTTTGGCGCGAGAGAACCGGTGAAACTTCTGGTCGCTCAGGGTTCGGTACGAACGACGAGCAACAAGATATACGCTCCCGCCGTCGCCGCCGTCGCCGCCGTCCGGCCCACCTCTCGGGACATGCGCCTCTCGCCGGAAGCTGATACAGCCCCGACCCCCGTCCCCAGCTTTCACCCGGATGCGGGCCTCATCGATGAAGATCAGAGCACTACTCCATGAGGCACGGTTTCACTATGATGCGCAAACATACCTCTGGGAAGCTGTCAGCGCCAGGCGTAAGAGGCTAAAGGTAGATAGGCTAAAGGTTTTAAGGGTTCTTCAGCCTTCGGTCTTCAGCCTACACACCGGCTTTTAGCGCTGATTGCTGACCGCTATTTCGAAGGAAGGCTGTCAAACACTCCTGATGCTGAGGAAGCGACCTTGTCCCCCGCGGCGCTCGACAGTCACGACTCCTGACACCTTGGCAAACAGTGTATCATCAGAGCCGATCCCAACATTCTTACCTGGTTTAAAGCGGGTACCACGCTGACGGATCAGAATACTGCCGGCCGGTACGGTCTGCCCTGACGCAGCCTTCATGCCCAGTCGCTGGCTTTGACTATCCCGACCGTTCCGGGAACTCCCCATCCCTTTTTTATGTGCCATTTTTCCTCCAAATACAGGGTAGAGGGTTTAGCGTATAGGGTTTAGTAAAGCAGCGATGGACCGCTATCCCGCCCCGATACCCCCCATCCTATCGCTTTTACCCCTATCCCCTAATCTCTGTAATGCGCAAGGTGGTCTGCTCCTGGCGGTGTCCCTGCGTACGTCGATACCGCTTTCGCCGTTTGAATTTGAATACGGTGATCTTGGGTCCACGCCCCTGTCTGACGATCTCGCTCATGACCAGGGCGCCTTGTAAGTAAGGAGCCCCGACCTTCACCTGGTCCCCATCGGCCACCAGCAGCACCTTCGAAAGCTCGACCTGCTTCCCGGCGTCGCCTTCGATTCGTTCGAGGGTAACAAGGGCGCCAGGGCTGACACGGCATTGTTTGCCTCCCGACTCGATAATCGCGTACACTGTTTTGGTCCTCCTGGGTCACATCAAACACCGAAAGGAGGCCGCTGGCCCCCCTTCTCCTCACTACCTGCCTGGCAACAGCGAATAGTGTAGACGGCTCATGGCGCTCTGTCAAGCAGAAGTCCACTTCCAGGGATAGCGATTGACAGCACAATTCGTTCATTGGCCTGTCATTGGTTAGAAAGTCTCCCCCGCGGGTCATTGCGAGGAAGCGGATAAGCCGAAGCCCAGAGCGAAGCGAAGGGGGCCGAAGCAATCCCACCGTAGTTGGGGGACGTGGCCCCCGGGTACAACGCTGAGATTGTCGCGCCTGCCTGTGCGTGCCTGCCTGTGCCGTATTCGACACGGCAGACAGGTCCGCACGCAGACAGGCTCCCGGTGGTCGCTCGCAATGGCGCGGTCAGGGATTGAATATCTCACCTCGTAGCCTTTCATGCCCATGGACGCGCTACTCGCGCATGGGGTATTGCGAGCACCCCTGCCGCAGGCAGGCAGGCGAAGGGTGCGTGGCAATCTCCGGGATTCCTCCCCTTCGCTTCGCGTTGGATCGGCACGACCGTTCAGGTCAGAGTACTTCACGTCGTTCGCAATGACACGTTGCAATCGCTATGTTTGGAACGCGGCATCGGATTGACAAGCGAAGGCGGGTTCGATACGCTTACTGAAACGAGGGCGCCCGCTCCCATCGATGAGTAGCCGCCGATGGAATGCACACTCCAGCGCCGAGAGGTCGTGCGTAATGAGTACACAGCCTCCGGGTGGTATATGATTCAGGTGACATTATCCCGACTGCTTCCCTTATGCGACGATATGCTATTGCAGTAATGGCCAGGGCGCCTGAGGCAGGTCAGACCAAGACGCGCCTCGTTCCGCCATTAAGCTATGCGCGCGCGGCGGAACTGTACCGGTGTCTCCTGTTGGATAAGCTGTTGCAGGTGGCCGGTCTCCCCGGGATCGATCCGTACCTGACCTACACTCCCCTCGGAGCAAGGCGATCGATGCTGGGGCTGTTGCCTGAGACCTTTACGCTGATTCCACAAGCCGGTTCAAATCTTGGAGACCGGCTTCATCGGCTCTCAGCGATCCTCCTGGAACGAGGTCACCCCGCAGTCATTCTCATCGACAGCGACAGCCCGACCCTGCCCACACCCTACCTGCTGGATGCGGTCGCGCAACTTCGGAACGAAACGACAGACCTTGTGCTCGGCCCGGCAGAGGACGGAGGCTATTATCTTATCGGGCTTAAGCGCCCCTGCCGAACACTTTTCGATGATATCCCCTGGAGTAGCGCCGCCGTCTTGGCCGAGACGCTCCACCGCGCTGCAGCCCAACGGCTACAGGTTGCAACGCTCCCACCCTGGTTCGACGTAGACACGCCGGAGGACCTGACCAGGCTCCGGCGCGATCTGGCGACTACCGGGACCACCGTTGCTCCCCATACGCGGCGCTTCTTATGCAGTAATGAGGAAGATTGAGATTGGCGGTGGGCGGGTTGACAAGCCCTGGTTTATGAAAGCTGCATCAGAACCAGGTTGGCGGCTTCTGACAGGTCGCGTGCTTTGGGGCAGTCCACGTGGTCCCATAGGCCGGCAGGATCGAGCAGAATCGCGCCCATGCCTGCCGCTCTCGCCCCCACGACATCGATAGAGTACAGATCGCCGATATAGAGGGCCTCGGCGGGACTGATCCCGACCTGGTCCAGCGCGATCTGAAAGATCCTGGGGTCAGGCTTTTCCACCCCAACCAGGCGTGAGTCCACTACGAAATGAAAGTACGGGCGCAGCCCGCTCTCCGTCACAAGCCGCTCGACCCAGCCGTTCGAATTCGAGATCATGCCGAGCGTGAGCCCGTGGCCATGCAGCGTCCGAAGGGCGGCATGGGCGTGAGGATCGGGCTGATTCCAGAGGTTATGCTCCTGATGGTACTCGGCGATCCGATGAAGGGTCCGCTCCGCGGCCACTCCCCACTGCACCCCCAAGCCATCACAGACGAACCGCATGTATGTCTGAAAGATCTGCGGCGCTTCGGTGGAATTACGCCTGGCCAAGACCGGATCGAGACGCACCCGGGCGCGATACTCCGCCTCTCGCACCGCCGCCTCATCGACATGGAGTCCCTCAGCGGTCAGGGCCTTAGCCACAACACCATAATTCATAAGCATGACAGTATTGCCGGCATCGAATATGACAGCCTCTAGCGGCATCGATCCCCCCTCGATTACATTCGATATGATCCATCTCCTTATATCGTTCGATCCCACCGCTGTCAAGGCTCATTCCCACAGCCACACCCAAGCGTGCGAGCGTGCGACTCTCCCTTGACAGACATGGTACAAGCGGGCTATGGTGATGGTATTGTGGCAGGAACCGCATGAGGGCGAGGGAGCCAAAGGGCAGTTAGCCTTCTGCTGCGAAGTGATGAAGGCCTTGGAGAAGGTGGCGTTTTGACAGCGTGGTTCTCCCCTGCTATGATGCCTGCCATGTCCGCACTCCACATCAATTGAGGGTAAAGGAAGCTATGAGTCAAGAGGAGTTCTGGTGGCCGTCGAAAAACTGATCCTCGCCACGCCGAGAGGGTTTTGCGCCGGAGTGGACCGCGCCATCGATGTGGTCAAGATCGCCCTGGATCTGTACGACGAGCAGGTGTACGTCCGGAAGGAGATCGTTCATAACCGGCACGTGGTAGACGAGCTCCGGAAAAAGGGGGTGATCTTCGTTGATGATCTGGACGAGGTTCCCGATGGCGCACTGGTTATCTATAGCGCCCACGGGGTCTCTCCGGAGGTACGTGCCCAAGCTGCGGCTAAGCGGTTAAAGGTCATCGATGCGACGTGCCCACTGGTCACCAAGGTCCACAACGAGGCGAGCAAGTTCGCCAGGGAAGGCCACTCCATCATCCTTGTCGGCCATAAAGGGCACGATGAGGTGATCGGGACAACGGGCGAGGCGCCGGACGCCATCACCGTGATCGGGTCAGCGGAGCAGTTGGAGGAACTGAATGTTCCAGATCCCACCAAGGTAGCAGTTATTACGCAGACCACGCTCAGCCTGGATGACACCACAGGGATCATTGAAGCCCTTAAACGGAAGTTCCCGGCATTAGCCTTTCCGTCTAAGGAAGATATCTGCTACGCGACTCAGAATCGGCAGACCGCACTGAAAGAGTTGGCCTCGCGCGTTGATCTGATTCTGGCCCTCGGCTCACAGAACAGCTCGAATTCCAAGCGATTGATCGAGGTCGCCAAAGGGGTGGGAGTCCGGGCCTACCTGATCGATGATGTCAGTGAGATCAATCCGGCATGGCTTGAGGACACGCGGATCATTGGGGTCACAGCGGGAGCTTCGGCCCCCGAGCACCTGGTCCAGGGCGTCGTCAACTATTTCAGAGAGTTGGGCGTGACCGACATCGAGGAGATCGAATCGATCAAAGAGGAGGTGAACTTCGGCCTGCCTCAGGAACTTCTTCGAGAGCGCCCCAGCCTGGAGATCGAGCCCTCCTCGTATACAAACCAGGCGACACGCGCCGCATAGTCTGTAGATCGCCCCTGATGGAAAGACAGGCATGCGACAGATTGTGATTATCACCCTTGCATACGGCATCACGCCGATCTTCATGGCATTGACAATCCTGTTGGCCTGGTGGCTGGCGAAGCGAAACGATGCAGACGAAACAGGAGAATGATCATACACCGTTCTCGATTGCTCCGGCGAATCGCATCGGTGCTTCTTCCGGCGCTGGCCTGGGCGTTGCAGGGGTGCCCCATGATCCTCGTAGGCGTAGGTGCGACCAGCGGCGTTGCCGGCACTACCTATGCTAAGGCTGAATTCGAACAGGTCCACACCGCTCCTTACAACACAGCGTGGGACGCGGCCCTTCATGCCTTACGGACGATGCATATCACCATCTCAGAAACGCAGAAGGACCGGATCAGCGCCAGGGCAAGCGGGGCCGACTTGGACGGCACGTCCGTGACGGTCACCGTCTTACCGATTACGAGAGACACGACCTCGGTGCGGGTTCGTGTCGGCACCTTCGGTGATCGCTCCGCCTCTGAACGGATCCAGGGCGAGATTGCCGTGGTTCTCAAGGGCGCATCATAAGTTCGCCGAAACGGGCATCATGCGCGACCGACGCTACCGACAATTTCTGACGTTGTTGCTCTTCCTGGGCATGGCGGGCTGCGCAGGCTTTCCCGACGACGGTCGAGCGATCAAATCCTACCCGCACCCCGCCAAAGACACTCTCGTAGCTGTGAACCAGGCGCTTCGAGACCTGAACTTCTTTCCGACTGATCTGGTCCCGAGCCATTCAAATTCGCGCCTTACGTACTTCTCTACTGCATACCGGGAACAGAGCATGGGAGAGATCGTGTATGTCGCTGTCCGGGACATGGGGGCCGAACGATCACAGGTGGAAGTCCTGACCAGAGGCGATTTATCGGGTATTTGGACCTGGTCCACATGGTGGCCGCCTCTCATCCTGGAACAGACCGACCGCCGGCTTCTGGCCACCCCAAGGCCGCAGTCAGCCCCGATGCCGCCGCCTGGCCGCTTGTCTTTTTAATTGATTGCACCGGGTTCCCGGTCCTGCATTCCAACCGATAGATGCCGGATAAGGACAGTCGCTTCGTCTATGGGAATGAAGCAGTCGCTCACACTCTTTGCCTTCTGCGCATATCTATTGTTCACCTGTCCGGCTGTCACCTGGGGCGCTGACTATAAAGCGCCGCTTCCCTACGCCGTCATGTACGATCGGCTTGCGATCGGCATGACCCGGCAGCAAGCGTATGAGATTACCCGCGCTGCAGAGTTACAACGGGAACCGGCAGACCTCGAGACCACCGACCTCTTGCGATCAGAGCTGGTGAACCGGCGTTGCCAGGCTCAGATCCTTCGCTTGCATTGGTATAAGGGAGCGCTCCACTGGGTGGAGTACATCCAACTCGATTCGGCCGGGATCACCTACCAGGAGCGCGGCGATCCTGATCCAATCGGCGAGAGATTGGTGAGGCGACTGACCGATATTGCGCACCTCTACGCCTCCCACTGGGAAGAGCTGGCGGCGTCTATTGCTCACGAAGGATCTCCGGCCCTGCAGACCAAGGTCGAGCAGATGGCAGATAATCTCAAACGGCGGTTAGAAGAGCTTCGCGCCGAGAGGTAATGATGAAAACGATCTCAACGGTTGTACGTTTCTTCTCCGAGTGCTCCATCGCCTATCTGATTGCGGGTATTGCGCTCACCGTTCCGTCGGCAGCATCCGGTCAAGAGCCTTCAAAGATCGGCGTATTGAACTTCCGGGAGGTAGCCCTTGAATCCAAGGCCGGCAAAGCCGCCAAGGCGCGATTAGAAAAACTCGCTGAGAAACTGAAGAAAGAAATGAAGGCCGAGCAGACAAAGCTGCTCGCGCGCCGGAAGGATCTTGAGGCGGCCGCGCCTCGGCTCACGTCTGCAGAACAGCAGGCCCGTACCGCCGCGCTGGAGCAAGGCGAAGCAGTCTTGCAACG
This sequence comes from Candidatus Methylomirabilis sp., assembly GCA_002634395.1. Classification (GTDB taxonomy): domain Bacteria; phylum Methylomirabilota; class Methylomirabilia; order Methylomirabilales; family Methylomirabilaceae; genus Methylomirabilis; species Methylomirabilis tolerans. The sequence continues at coordinate 58,831 of NSJM01000003.1, read as the reverse complement.
GCTCCTCGAAGATAAGACTGAGGAATTGAAGGATGCGGAGACGAAGAGTATCCAGGAACTTGCCGACCGGATCGATCCTATTTTATCAGCCTACATCACCGAAAAAGGGTTTTCCCTCATCCTGGAGGCGCGCCGCCCGGGTCTCTTATACTTTGACAAACATCTCGATATCAGCGCCGAGATTATCAAACGGTTCAATCGGACCTCGAAGTAAGGGCTCCTCGCCGTAACCACCGCAAGCGTCCCTGGAAGCGGGAATGGTTTCCTTAATAGGGCGAACACGAGCCGTAGGTCGGGTTAGTGCAGCGTAACCCGACAGCTCGGCTGACCGTTGATGGCTTCACTCATGAGATGTGCGTGCGCTGTGGAGCGGCACCTCACGTGAGCTATTGCCAAAAACAGCCGCCGTTAGTGAAACGTGAATCCAGAGGGTAAGCTATGAGCGCCGTCTCTCCTCTTCGCATCACGCGTTTTGTACGGCTCCCGCGGCACGCCGCCGAGGTCTGGCAGGGTGGCCTCGTACGTCTGCCGGTCTGGCTGGAGCATGGCCCGGATGGCGGGCCGTATCGGCCATGGGCTGCAATCTGGGTCAGCCTGCGCACCGGATCTCTGCACATGAAAATGCAGCCGGAATCCGGGGGACACGACCCCGACCTCGCGCTGGAGACACTGCTGGAGTTTGGACTCAACAAGAAACTCGCCGGATGTCGTCCTGCGTGCCTTGACGTCGCCGACGCGGACGTCGGCGCCTATCTCGTGCGCGCCTTAGGCGATGAGCAGCTCACCTTTACGGTGTCCAACGACCTTCGGGCTATCAAGCAAGTACTGGCCCACTACGGGGAGGCCATCGGCGGCGAGCCGCTGCCGCCGGATGCGCTGGATGCGCCGGGCGTGACGATCGAGCGGATGCGGACCTTTGGGGACGCAGCCAAGCGTTTCTACCTGGCGGCGCCGTGGCGCCACCTCACCGATGAGGATCTGATCCATGTCGAGGCCCCATCGGCGGAGCGAGGTCTTCAGCACTTCACGGTACTGGGCACCGCTGGACAGGTCTTTGGCGTGGGGTTCTTCGAGTCACCGGATGATTTCGAAGCTATCCAGGCCGATCCAGATCCGGAAACCTTCGTGCAGGCTCGATCCCGGTGGGCGGTGTGGTTCGGTCCGATCCAGGCGATGTCATGCGGAGACGCGGATCTCTGGGAAGATCATGGGCTCGCAGTGGCTTCAGACCACGCATATCCCGTCGCGCTGAGGATTGGCGGTCCGAATGTGACGATCACCCGCCCTGACGCCGGAGTTCTCGCCTACCTGGAGGGACTGCTGCTTGCCTTGGCGGAGACGACCGAGGAGGAGATTGATCAGGGACGCTGGAGCCGGCAGATTCACACAGCCGACGGGCTGAACACGTTCACGCTCTGCATCCCCGAGCTGCTTCAGCCGCTCGACCTGCCTGCCGACGGGCACGGTGCGCCTCGTCCGGCACAGGGCGGCCGCCTCCCCGACCGGCGGAGCATGGAACGGTTCATGGTTCGATCCGATTTCGACAATCTGGAGCAAGCGAATCAGGCGATGCAGGAGCGGTTCATCGGTGGCACGTTCGATGAGATTCCTTCCACCGCCACTACGCCCCTGGAGCGTGCGCAGGATCTTGTTTATCGGGCATTCGAAGCGCGTGGCCGACGTCGAACACAACTGGCGCGCAAGGCCCTGGAGCTATCGACCGACTGCGCCGACGCATACGTAATACTGGCGGAGCAGGCCGCAGACCCCAAAACCGCTCATGGCCTGTACGCGCAGGCGGTCTCCGCCGGAGAGCGTGCGCTGGGGCCGTTGACCTTCGAGGAACAGGCGGGGCATTTCTGGGGGATCGTCCAGACCAGACCCTACATGCGAGCCCGTTTCGGGTTGGCCCGGTGCTTGGAGGAGCTAGGCCAGGTTGACGACGCAATCGGCCACTACCAGGAGCTCCTCCGCCTCAACCCGACCGATAATCAGGGCGTCCGGGATATCCTCCTCCCTGTCCTGCTTACCGCGAGTCGAGACGGCGAGGCTAAAGCGTTGCTCGAGCAATTCGACGGTGACATCAGCGCGACCTGGCAATACGGGTTGGCGCTGTGGACGTTTCGTCGGGAAGGGGATAGCAAGCTTGCGCGAGACCAATTGCGAACGGCGGTCCGCGCAAACCGGCACGTTCCCGCGTATCTGATCAGTAAAGCGGAGTGGCCTGGCCCGCTGCCGGAATCGTACGCATTCGGAAGCCGTGAGGAAGCCGTGCTCTGTGCTCACGACTTAGGCGGCGCCTGGCGGGCAACCCCAGGCGCCGAGGCGTGGCTGACGGCATCCACACCTAAGGCGAAATCCTCGACGCGTCGCCGAAAAGCGGTAAGGCGTTAGAGAGCAGCGCTAGTCGTCAATAGCCCTCTTTCCCAGGCGCGCCTGGTCCCTCCGCATTCAAGAATCAGTCCCACGACCCGCCGGCGATGGCCGGGACGATAGAGACCAGATCCCCCGCTTTCAGCGGCGTTGAGATGCCCTGCAGAAATCGAATGTCTTCCTCATTCACATAGATATTGATGAAACGGCGGACACTACCGCCCTCATCATAGATCCGCTCTCTCAGACCGGCGTACGACTGCTCCAGATTTTCGATCAGTTCATTAATGGAGTTACCCTGCCCCTCGACCTCCCCTTGACCGCTGGTCAGACCACGCAACGGGGTAGGGATACGCACCTTCACACTCATCGATTTCGCTCCTTTCGATAAATTCTGCGCCGACTCCATACTCGCCTTTCAATTTACACTTTTTGGCATCACGTCAATGTCATGAGACGCCATCGCCTCGTCAAACGATCGGAGGGTCGGCTTAATGTGCAACCGAACCTTTAATGACGAGGCGACCGCCTCCTGAGTCTTCAGCCCGTTGCCGGTGATACAGAGTACCAGGCTTTCGTCCCTGGGGATCCGTCCCTGCTCGATCAGCCGTTTGGCCGCCGCCACCGTGACCCCGCCTGCCGTCTCAGAAAAGATCCCTTCAGTGCTTGCCAACAGCTTCATCCCTTCCACGATCTCCTCGTCCGTGGCATGTTCCCCATGCCCGCCGCTCTCCTTGACAACCTTGTAGGCATAGTAGCCGTCCGCCGGGTTTCCGATGGCGAGCGACTTGGCGATTGTTTGGGGCTTAACCGGCTTGATGATCTCGCTGTTCGCCTTAATGGCGGTCACAATGGGACCACATCCTGCCGCCTGGGCCACGTGCATCCGCGTGGCGCAGCCGCCATTCAGGAGACCGAGGCGATCGAACTCCTTGAGCCCTTTCAAGATTTTCGTGACCAGCGAACCCCCCGCGGCCGGCACAACGATGTGCTGGGGCGCGCGCCAGCCAAGCTGCTCTGCAATCTCGTACCCGAAGGTCTTGGAGCCCTCAGCGTAGTAAGGCCGGATATTAATGTTTACAAATGCCCACCCGTATTTATCGGCGATCTCGCTGCAGAGGCGATTCACCTCATCGTAGTTGCCGTCCACAGCCACCAGCTTCGGATTGTAGATCAGGGTACCCAGCACCTTGCCCTGCTCCAGGTCGGCCGGCACAAAGACGAAGCTTCGAAGCCCCCCTTCGGCGGCGTGGGCCGCCACTGAGTTTGCCAGATTGCCGGTGGAGGCACAGGCCACCACCTGAAAGTCAAACTCTACAGCCTTGGTTACCGCTACCGCCACGACCCGATCCTTAAATGAAAAGGTGGGGTGACTCACGGTATCGTTCTTGACATAGACCTCTCGCATACCTAACGCGCGCGCCAGATTGTTTGTCCTCACGAGGGGCGTCATCCCGCAATGTTTCCCGACTACAGGCTCCCCTTCAATCGGCAGCAGCGCCTTATATCGCCAGATGCTTGGCGGTCCGGCCTCGATCGCTTTTCTGGTCAGTCTCCCTCGAAGCGCGTCGTAATCGTAATCGACCTCAAGAGGTCCGAAGCAGAACTCACAGACGTGCAACGGGTCAGCCGGGTAGGGTCGGCCGCACTCTCTGCACTTCAATCCCTTTACCTGCGTCATGTCAACATCTCTTTTCCGGAGTCGGCTCCACCCTGATCCCCAAACCAACCAGGTAGGCAATCCCCTTATTTAACGCGTCCTCCTCGCCGTCAAGCTCCAACATGACCTCGCCCGTCTGCTCCGTCACTCGCGCCCGACGGACATTGGGGATAAGCGTAAACTCCCGCGCAAGACGGTAGATCACCGGTTCCTTGATAAGTGCCTGCGGGTAGATGAGGGTAATCATCCGTTTTGCCATCACGTAATCCCCTTTTGAAAATGAAAAGCCCCTTCTCACCGTTACGAGAAGGGGCTGTCGAAATCGACGGCTTCCTTCTCATCTCTCATCCCGCCCTGTATCTGGGATGTAGGAGTTGGCACCACTGTTTGCCGGAATACACCGCAAACCGGTTGCCGTGGCTTCGCAGGGCCAGTCCCTCAGCCACTCTGGATGAAAAGGTGAAACGTGGCTATATAATCAAACCTGCTTTTCCCTGTCAAGCAAAAATCGAGCCTTTCAAGAGACGACATCCTGCTCGATCGGCGCGACCTGGACGCCATGATCCTCCAGCCACCTGATCCCATTCTCAAGCGACTGCAAGTCCCCCTCGAGCTCAGCCATAATCCACCCGATCCCCTCGGTGAAGTCGGCCTGACGAATACTAAAGACCAGGTCAAACGTCTCACTCAACTGCCACAGGATCGGCTCCTCGGCAAGCTTTCCGGTAAACGTCAAGTGTACGCGCTTCTTTGCCATCAGGTCTCTCGGAGATCGATCGTCGTCCGGACATCCCGGATTCAGATCTTGGGTCATCGTTATTCGATCGGATTTCGCTTGAGTCCTTCGTGTGCGGTGGAGTATAAAGGGTTTAGACACAATGCGCAAGATGTGTTTCTCTCAACCAGCGTGAACATGATGCCGACCGAGATACCGGCGTTGACTCCACATCAGATGAAAAGCGTCTTAGAGGCCGGCGCACTTTTGATCGATCTGCGTCCCTATGAGGAGTTCGCGTCAAGCCATATCCCGGGGAGTATTCACGTTGTCTTTAGTCGCAAGAGTCTCCCTGAGCGCGTTGCGACTGCCATCCCGCCCGGCCCCCCAATCGTGCTCCTTTCCGGGGAGGCAGGTGTTGCGGAGGCCGCGACCGAGGCGTTGCAGAAGACTCTTCGCAATCCCCTGCTGGGAACCGTCGTGGGCGGCATCGAGACATGGGGTCGCGCCGGATTCCCGTCGGCCACGCTGTCACAGGTGCCTGTCGCCGCGCTCCGGCAACGACTGAACGCTCCCCACGATGAGCTGATGCTGATCGACGTAAGAGAGCCGTTCGAGCGAACGTTGGGTTGCATCGACGGCTCTTGCTCCATCCCGCTTGGAGAGGTCTGGCGGCGCGCTACTGCGCTCGACCCGCACCGTGATATCATCCTGATCTGCGAAGAAGGCATACGCAGCAGTGCGGCGGCCAGCATCCTGCTGCATCACGGCTTTCCAAGAGTCGCGAATGTTCCGGGGGGTATGGGCAACTGGTTCAAGGCCGACTACCCTACCATCCGCCCGCCAATACCGCCGAAAAGCTGATTATCCACCCTGCATCCACTCCGCCAGGATCTCGGAGACCTCAGGCCGCGTGAACTCCTCCGGCAGCGGTTCGCCGCTCCGAAGGAGCTCGCGAACACGCGTACCGCTCAGCGTCACCCGCTCGGATGCGTCATGCGGGCAGGTCTTGGCCGAGGCCATACCATCGCAGCGGCGGCAGAAAAACGCCTCATCGAAAAAGAGCGGGGTAATGTCCAATTCGTCGCGTGACAGCCGCAAGAAAAGATCGCGGGCCGCGTATGGGTGATAGTAACCGCCTACTCCAGCAGGGTCCCTTCCGACGATGAAGTGGGTGCACCCGTAGTTCTTGCGGACCAGCGCGTGAAACACCGCCTCACGCGGTCCCGCATACCGCATGGCACCTGGGAAGACGCTCAGCATGACGCGCTCCTTCGGGAAGTAGCGCTCCTCAAGGGCGCGATAGCACCGAAGGCGAATCTCTGACGGAACATCGTCGAGCTTTGTCCGACCGACCAGCGGGTGAATCAGCAGGCCGTCCATCAACTCCAACGCACATTTCTGGATGTACTCATGCGACCGATGGATCGGGTTGCGGGTCTGAAACCCGACAATGGTCTGCCATCCGCGCTCTTTGAACCGTCGCCGCGTCTCAGCCGGCACGCAGTAATAGTCGTCGAACCCCGGTAACGACGGGGGCCGAATCAGGCTGATCGGCCCGCCTATCAGGAGCTCGCCTCGCTGATACAGGTACTGCACACCAGGATGGCGCGTCTCTTCGGTCCCATACACCAGACATGCCTCTGTTTGCTTGTCGTAGGGAAACACCTCCTCCACTGAAAGCAGGCCAAGCAGGTCACCATCCGAATCCAGCAAGGCCGCCTCACCACCCTGCTTGAGCCTGACGGCCTCTTCCTTCGGCGCCGCCAGGGTAATCGGCAGTGTCCACAGCAGGCCGCTCTTCAGGCGCATCTCATGGACTACCCCCTCATAGTCGGCCCGATTCATAAACCCTTCGAGTGGGCTGAATACGCCGGTGGCCAGACACTCCACATCGGAGATGGCCCTGGCGTTCAGAGAGATCGCGGGGAGATCTCGTGCCCTGTCTATTGCGTTGGTCCTGGCCTCCCCAGTCAGAACCCGCGAGACAAGTCGTCCCCCGTGGGGAAGAATCGGCGACAGCACCTCGTTCTCCGACAATTCAATCGATTCTTGCGTCATCTGCTCTCCCGTCGACATCGCGCCATGCGCCTTAGTGGCCTGTGCCATGAGCGCCCTGTTTACCATCAAGATGCAGCCCACACTCCTTGGTCTCAGGATTTTCCCACCACCATCGTCCCGCCCGCACATCTTCGCCCGGCGTGATCGCCCTCGTGCATGGCGCGCATCCGATGCTGGGAAATCCCTGGTCATGGAGGGCGTTGTAGGGTACATGGTGCTCGCGGATATACGCCCAGACCTGCGGCTCGGTCCATTCGACGAGCGGATTGATCTTAACGATTGAGCCATGGCTCGCATCAATCTCGACGGCGTCGATGCCGGTGCGGGTCGCGGCCTGCTCCCGTCGAAGCCCGGTGATCCACGCGTCGACACTTTTGAGAGCCCGACCGAGCGGCTCCACCTTTCGGACCCGGCAGCAGAACTTCCGTTCCTCGATACTCTGCCGGAAGGAATAAAATCCACGCTCCCGCTCCAACGCCTCTACGGCGTCCCGCCCGGGGAAGTAGCTTTCAATCGTGACCTTGTACTGTTCCCGAGCTCGCTCCATCACGTCGTACGTCTCCTCATGCAACCGACCGGTATCCAGGGTAAAGATCGTGGTCGCCGGCTCAAGTTTCGACAACATATCGATTAAAACCATATCCTCGGCCCCAAAACTGCTGGCAAGCGCCAGCTTGGGGGCGAATGTGTCGATCGCCCACCGAAGCACCACCTCTGGTCCGGCAGTCCGGAACCGCTCGTTCAGTTCGACAATGCTCTCCGCCGAGAGGACCCGACTTCCTCCATCAATGCTCTGAATTCCCGATTGTCTTTCCATCATTCCTCCTTATTGGAACATACTAACGCGCGTGAAATAGTTTCGTACAGTTCTTGAAACTCCATATCGCTCGTTGGCAGCGATACAAACACAGAACGCCATGTGTCATCGCGAGGGAGCGAAGCAACCGAAGCGATCTCAAAGACGGCGAGATTGCCACGCTCCCTTCAGTCGCTCGCAATGACGGCGTAACGGCATTGAGTACGCTTGTATTAGTGATGACTTACAGGGAGTACGGCGATCCCGTGAGGATCTTTTCCTGTCGGAATCTCAGCGATGATCTTCTCCGTCAGCGTATCGATGGCGATCACGCTATGGGTATCGCGGCTGGTCACATAAAGGCGACGGCCGTCCGGCGTAATCGTAATGATATCGATCCGCTTACCTGCTGGAATATCTTTGATGATATTCAACTGGTTACAATCAACCACCGATACCAGATTCGCCTTGCGGCTTACGGCATATGCTCGCTTTCCATCAGGCGACATGACAAGGCCATGCGGATCGCCATCCCGCGGAATCCTCGCCTTGACATGGTGACTTATCGCATCGATCGCGTCGATTCGATCGGCATCTCCCGCTGTAACCAGCAGAAGCTTCCCGTCCCATGTGATGTCTGTCCCCATGGCGCCCTTACCTGCCTCGATGGTGGAGATGATCTTCCGGCTTTTCGTATCGATCACAGACAGGTCCCCGGATCCCCCGTTACTGACAAAGGCTCTCGTGCCTTTCGGATCAAAGACCACGAGCGCGGGAGCTTTCCCGACCGGGATCGTATCGATTGTTTGCCGACGCGCCAAATCGATCACCGTCACATCGTTCGACCCCGGGTTCGCCACCCAGAGTTGCTGCCCATCGGCGGTCACGGCAAGGCCATGCGCCTTGGTCCCGGTAGGAAACGACGCGACTGTCTTTCTCGTTTTTGTCTCGATCATGTTCACATCATTGGACCCCACATTCGCGACAAAGGCATGAGCGCCGTCGGGCGAAAAGGCGACATTGTGGGGTTTCTTGCCGCCCGGCGTGATCGTCCCGATAATCGCATTGGTCTCGCTATCGATCACGGTGACGGTGTGGTCTTCCTGATTCGTCACCCATACCTCGTACGCCCACGCCTGGTCGATCCACGTGACTCCCACCACGAAGGCCAGTCCAACCATCCATGGGACCAGCGTGTCGATCTGTCTTCGCATTCTCTCTCCTCTCATTGTTCGTATTGACCCTCTTCACCTACGTCCGCAATCTCTTGATCCGGCAATTACGCGGCGCACTCGCCCGGACCAATCTGGACGGAAAATGCCTCTTCAGCATTATAGTCGAGATAGTGATCCGGCGCTTCAGAGACCGGCGGCAGATCTGTGAACGGCGCCAGAACTACCTTCACCGACTCCAGCCCATAGCGATCCAGAAAGGTATTGAACGATTCACCGTCCTGTCGCTCTTTCTGATATACACGGAGGACCGCCTCCACCGCACCCGGAATATTCTTTGCCGCAATCCTGGCCACCGGCTCGGCGTAACGCGCACGGTCCGGCGCCAGCTTTGCCCCCAGCAGCATCTCGTAGGTAGGCACCTGTCGGCCGTTGAACTTTTTGGCTCCGCCATACAAGCCGATATTCGCGAGGTGGTGCTGGCCACAAGAATTTGGGCAGGCGGAGATTTTTATCCGTATCCCCGTCTCATCCGCCAGATCCTTCAGTTCATCATCGAAGAGGGCTCCCAAGGCAGCCGCCAGACCACGAGAGGAGGTGATCCCAAGCTGGCATGTATCGGCGCCTGGGCAGGCGGTGACGTCTGCCAGCCGTTCAGCCGACGGGGTAGCAAGACCGACGGCGCCGAGCACCCGGTAGAGCGCAGACAGACGCTCGGAGGGAATCCATCTGAGAACGAAGTTCTGCTGGTTCGTGCTGCGGACTGTGCCATCGCCGAACTCACGCGCCGCAAAGGCGAGAGTTCTAAGCTGCACCGCGGTGATGTCCCCAAGCTCGAGGCGGACATGGACCATCGTGTATCCGGCCTGCCTCTGCGGAAGCACACTGGTGGCCCGCCACCGCCGATAGACGGGATCGTCCGACTCTACGGGGGAACCAGCCGACACGAGCGATACGCGATGAGGCGGAACCTCCTCCCACATGACAAGAGAGGGGAACTGTCCGGCCATGGTTGATTCGAGGCCGGTTCGCTCCTGGCACACCAATGCTCGAAACTGCTCGATTCCCAGCTTGTTCAGTAAGAACTTCATCCTGGCCTTATGCCGGTCTTCGCGGTTCCCGAGACGGTCGAACACGCGCACGATAGCGGCCACGGTCGGCAGAAGCCGATCCGCCGGCGTAAACTCCTCGAGCAGCTCCGCGAGGCGTGGTATAGGACCCAGACCGCCGCCGACATACAACTGAAAGCCCCGCTCCTTCTTTCCTTCTGCGAATCGAGTCACGGCACGGGCTCCGATGTCCTGGATGGGGGTGAGACCAGGGTCGTCCGGACAGCCGGAGAATGCGATTTTGAACTTCCTGGGCAGATTTTGGTTCATCGGATTGCGCAGGAGAAATCGCGCAACCGCCGCGGCATACGGGGTGACATCGAACAGTTCCTGGGGACAAACCCCGGCACAGTGTCCGATCGTGACATTGCGAACGGTATTGCCGCAGGCCTCTCGAGTCGTCAGCCCGACCGAGGCCAGACTCTTCATCAACCCTGCTACCTGCTCGAGCTTGATGAAGTGCAACTGGATGTTCTGGCGGGTCGTCACGTGGCCTACCCCCTTTTGGGTCTTCGCCGCCAACTCGGCGAGCAGCTCCAGTTGAACCGCGCTGAGCCCACCCCACGGAATCTTGATCCGGAACATCTGCTCCCCATCCTGCCGCTGCCCATAGATCCCGTTCTGCAGACGGAACCGCTTAAACTCATCGGGTGAGATCTCCCCATTCCAGAATCGTTGGACGAACTGATCGAAGGTGTCGATCTCCTCCTCCCTGGCCCAGGACGGCCAGTTGGCGAGGTTCGCCTTCTCCGGTTCGTTCGCGTCACGCATCATGTCTCCCTTCTCCCTTCTCACATCTTCAAAGCTGCCGGCTGATGCATTCATACGTGCAGATCATCTTGCACAGTCGGCGTTTTTTGCGGCATAAGTTCGGAACTACCCTCGGAGAGCTCGACAGCCAGGGTGGTCGTTGGGATCTCCGACGTCTTTGTAAAGAAACCGTAGAGTAAAAAGAGATCGACTAAGACGACGCCCAGCCACACACCGTAGGCACGCAGACTTGTGAACAACCCCAACTCGATCAACACCTTGGATAAGCCGAAGCCTACCACCCAGGCATCGAAGCTCATGCAGATTCTTCTAAACGTTTCAGCATTCATCCGACTGATGACGTAGGCGCCTATCGGGATTCCAATCACAACACTCGGGATGATCGACGACAGGAGCCCCGTGCTCGCTGTAGTGTACACTCCCAGGTAGTAATATGCGGTCGCTGTTACGGTCGATTCGACCATTCTGATCAGGCCAATGGCGGCTCGAAACTCGCCTTTGACAAAGCCTTGGTTGTTAAACAGGAGCGCCAACGGCGGACCGGAGATGGTGGTTGTCGAATAGAGCACACCGACACCGACGCCGAACGGGACTCCAATAAGATGTTCTGATCGAATCGGCCGCCTGACCCCTGCCGCCTGCAGCAGGATCAACGGCAGCACGATGAGATACGTGATGAGCTTGAGCCATTCCGGGCTCGCCATCGAGAGGGCATAGCTCCCCGCAATGACGCCCGGAATGAGGCCGCACGCGATCGGCAGCACCCTCTTCCAGATCTTTCGAATGCTCCCACGATTGACGAGCAGCACATAGCTATTGAGCGCCACTTCTACCAACACCAAGGCGGGATTTAGGATCCTGTTGGAATAGAAGATGAGGGCAACCGGAACGGTCAGCGATGAAAACCCGTACCCTAGCGCCCCATTGACGATGGCCGCAAAGAGCGTGATGCCGATGAGCGTGATTTGCCCGACGTCAAGATTCATCGTGCTGGTCGTTGCACTCAAAGACGGCAGATAGTTCTCCTGTAAACTGTTTTACAAGAGCGTCCCACCTGAATACCTTACAGTACGACACCTTTCCATTTTTCACTGACACCACAAGATAGCGAAGCCTGGGCCACACTGGTTCACCATCGAACAGGGCCAACTCTCGATCGGTCTCGGAGAAGTAGGCTTCATGCTCGGGGTGTGAATGGTAGATGACAACGAATTCAAGCCCTTTGGCATCGGCTTCGCTCTGAATTCGCAGAAGGTCCTTCGGGTCCATAATATAGGCAGTCTTTGCATCTCTCGGATAACGAATCGGATCGTCCTGGTGGTACCGGTTCGCCAGATTCGCGCATCTGCGGACAGCGTTCGTATTCGGATCGCCTGGCTTGCCTATGACGACCCCGCAGGCCTCATCAGGATATGTCTCTTCGGCATGAGCGAAGATCTCGTTCAGCTCCGGTTGCATAAGGACCATCGGTTCGACAGGGCTCACCACAGGCCTACCACCAGAGGTGACTGTACATGTTCTCGCCCAACTCCGGAAACTCCTTGTGCCAGACACCCAGGCTCACATACTTCCACCCGCCATCACAGAGGATCACCACGATGTTGCCCTTCTCCATTCGATGCGCCGTCCGGATCGCCACATGAACGACAGCCCCAGAAGACACGCCCGCAAAGATCCCTTCCTTATTGGTCAGATCTTTGGTGGCGGCAAAGGCGCAACGGGAATCGACCATGATCTTGCCGTCCAAGAGGCTGGTGTCAAGGATCGGCGGAATGAAACCCTCGTCCAGGCTGCGAAGCCCCTGGACCAGATCGCCCGGATTCGGCTCCACGGCAATAACCTTGGTTCTGGGGTTACACTCCTTCAGCCGTCTCCCCACGCCCATCAGGGTTCCGCCGGTCCCAAGGCCGGCCACAAAGACATCAACCTCCGGGATGTCGTTCAAGATCTCTACCCCGGTCGTTTCATAGTGGGCCAGAGGGTTGGCCGGATTACCGTACTGAAAGGGCATGAAGAGGGTCGGATCCTGCGCTACCAGCCTTTGAGCCAGCTCAATAGCGCCGTTGCTCCCTTTCGTCCCATCGGAATAGATCAGCTCGGCGCCGAAAATCTCCAGGAGCTGACGCCGCTCCGGGGTGGCGTTTTCCGGGATCACCACCTTGACCTTGTACCCTTTCCTGCGCCCGATCATGGCCAGGGCAATGCCGGTGTTGCCGCTCGTCGGCTCTAGAATCGTTTTGTCCGATGTCAGTGCGCCACTTCGCTCGGCCTGCTCGATCATGTACTTCGCAATTCGATCCTTCAAGCTGCCGGTCGGGTTGTTCCCCTCCAGCTTGGCGAAGATCCGGACCCCTTTCTTAGGACTCATCCGCGGCAGCTCGATCAGCGGCGTGTTCCCGATCGCATCAAGAATATCGACTGATTTCATCCATGCCCTCTTTGTCGGCCTTCTCGTCTCCGGCCCACCTAAATTCTACAGGTCAACCTTTTTTCACGGTAATCGCCCAGTCGGTGTCATTCAGCTTCGCCACGTCGACAATGATATGCCCCTCACTAGTCAGGCTCCTGGGAACGTTTGCAGCAGAACCAGGGTTATCTACGATGACTCTCAGCACCTGATCCCTTTGTAGCTCCTCCAGCGCCAATTTGGTCTTCACAAAGGTGTAGGGGCACACCTCCCCCTTCAAGTCAAGGGACTCGGTTATCTGCTCAGGCGCCCCACTCATTTTCCCCTCCTCCACTCATGCAGGTCAGGCTTTTTCCAGGACGATTTCCCACTGAGTTCTGTCGACTTCCGAAACGGCAAGGACGGTATGTCCTTCTTCCTTCGCCCACCTTGGGATATCTTCGACCGATTTCGCGTAATCGACAATGACCACCAGTTGATCACCGGCCGTCAGCTTCCCCATCTTCTGCCTGGTCAACATCAACGGATACGGACAAATCTCTCCGGTCACATCAAGGGAGTACTTCGCCATCACTTCCCCCATGATTTTACGATCGACACTATACCCGAAAGGCCCTACACCCGCTGGGCGCTTCGTGCTCCACGCTCAAACGCAACACTTCCGAACAAGAGATAGACGCCGGTCCAGACTCCCAGGATAATGCTGAGGGTCGTCGTCAAACTGCTCAGCCCAAAGAGTGGAACTCCTGTCAGTCCATGGCCGATGTTACATCCACCCGCAATGCCCGCCCCCATACCCATCAGCAGACCGCCTCCGAGAGCCTGGAGCAGACGCTGAGCGCCGGGGGCGCGCCAGGCAAATTCTCCATGTAACCGCGCTGCGATGTGAGCGCCCGCAATAAGCCCCATCCACATAAAACTCCCCCAGGTGAGCAGGGAGGTCTCACCCGTGAACAGAAACCCCGAGATTGTTCGGATCGGCTCGGTGATCGAGAGACCATACTCCCTTCCTGTCAGAGCTGAGATCGGCCAGGCAACTGTGGCGATCAGGCCGATAGTCATCCCGCTCCTTGTCCAACTCCACCCTCTCTGATAGCCGCCTGCCGGGCTTTTCAGGAGCCACCATCCGCCAACCGTCACGAAGGTCACAACCAGTATCCATGGGCTTACGCCCAGGAGGCGATCCAGCGTTGCCGGCTGCCCGTTGATCTCAACCACCCAGCTTCGAAAGGCACCCTGCACCGGTTCGAGTGCGCCATCATTCGTCATGGTAATCCCAAATACAAAACCGAGCAACGCGATAATCGAACCCACCATTCCCTCACCTGACCGGTAAGTGCTGCCGCTCCCTCACCCGCCGGAAAACGCCATTCCGAGGCCAAAGACGAACCCACCGAACAGCGTCGCCATCCAGAAAAAGGGTGTGACGCCCAACCCGAACAGGCCCAACGTCGCCAACGCCCTGACCCCGACCATCTGAATCAACAGGGCCAAGAGGTAGGCCCGCAGCAGGGTGAGATCCCGCGTCAACAGGATATCGCGAAATGTCGAGTTCATACAAAAGCGGCCGCGCTGCAAGGCGTACCCGAAGGCCACCCCGACGGCAAGGCCCAAACCCATCATCCGGATCATGGCGCGCCGTTCGCGGCCTCAGTGACCGCCGCCTGGTACTCCGCAAAACTCATGGTAATCGATCAGATCGGTGATAGTCGGATCATCTCCGCAAACGGGACAGTCTGAGGCGCGCCGAACCTTGACCTGTCTGAATTCCATCCCCAACGAATCGAAAAAGAGGAGTCGCCCGACCAGGGAGTCACCGATCCCGAGCAGCAGCTTGATCGCCTCAATCGCCTGCAGGCTGCCGACGATACCGCACAGTACGCCCAATACGCCGGCCTCCTGGCAGCTCGGAACCAACCCTGGTGGCGGAGGCGCGGGGTACAGGCAGCGATAGCAACCCTGACCGGGGACAAAGACCGTCACCTGCCCTTCAAATTTAAAGATACTCCCATCCACAAGGGGTTTCTTCAGGAGCACGCAGGCGTCGTTGACCAGGTATCGGGTCGGAAAATTGTCGCAGCCGTTCACGACCAGATCATACTGACTGATGACCTCCTTCGCGTTCGCCGAAGAGAGGACTGCTTGAATCGGCTCCACCTTCACGTCGGGATTGATCTGGCCGATCGCCTCGACCGCCGAAACGACCTTGGGTCGCCCTATATCATCCATGTGGTGGAGAATCTGGCGTTGCAGGTTACTCAGGTCCACCACATCGGCGTCGATGATGCCGAGGCGACCGACACCGGCAGCAGCCAGATAGAGGGCCGCAGGGGAGCCCAAGCCGCCAGCCCCGACGAGCAACGCCGAACTGTTCAAGAGCTTGCGCTGCCCCTTCCCGCCGACCTCAGGGAGGATGATGTGACGACTGTAGCGGCGGATCTGCTCTTCGTTGAAGGGTACGGCCCCCCCCGCCATGGCCGGGATCAAGGCCACCTCGTCTCCGTCCTTGAGTACGGTCCGCTTCCCCCCCAATTCCTCCACCCCTACATTGTTCACATAGACATTGAGGTGACGGTGGAGTTCACCCATCTGATCAAAAACATGCCTGTGAATCCCTGGAAAGCGCGTCTCCAGATCCTCCAGAAGCTCCACCAGGTCGTCCCCTCGACCCTCGACAAGAGGCTGATTGTGAGTCAGCCCTCGATACGGGGTTGGGATGTAGACACGGATTGCCACTCTACTGCCATCCTCCATTGCTGTGTACGCTTCAGCAACCTTCACGCCACCATAGGCATTCATGCATGTGCTCCCTTATAGGTCAGAATGGGACCGACAGGTACCGCTCCCCTGTATCGGGGAGGATTGTCACGACGACCTTTCCGGTTCCAAGCCGTTCGGCAACGACTATCGACGCAAAAACATTGGCCCCGGCTGAGATCCCCACCATGAGACCTTCCTCTCTGCTCAGGCGAGACGCCATCTGATAGGCATCCTCGTCCTCAACAGCAATGATCTCATCAACTACTTGCATGTTCAGCACGCCTGGAACGAAGCTCGCGCCAATTCCTTGAATGCCATGCGGCCTGGACCTGCCTCCCTGCAACACGGGGGATCTGGCCGGTTCCACCGCGATCACCTGAACGTCAGGAACTTCACTTTTCAACACCTCACCTACCCCGGTAATCGTCCCGCCGGTCCCGACGCCGGCCACAAAGGCATCGATCTGTCCCTCAGTGGCTTTCAGAATCTCTTGCGCCGTAGTAAGACGGTGAACCGCCGGATTGGCTGGGTTTGCGAATTGCTGTGGCATGAAGTAATCAGGATGTTGCGCCAC
The DNA here is from genome assembly GCA_002634395.1 of Candidatus Methylomirabilis sp. Lineage (GTDB taxonomy): Bacteria > Methylomirabilota > Methylomirabilia > Methylomirabilales > Methylomirabilaceae > Methylomirabilis > Methylomirabilis tolerans. The sequence continues at coordinate 42,433 of NSJM01000003.1, read as the reverse complement.
GAGAGATTCTGCGGCATAGACGGCCCCGCTCATCCCTTCAATAGCAGGCGTCAGGATCACCTCGGCTCCGAATCGGCCGACTAACCTTTGCCGCTCCTGGCTCATATCTTCCGGCATCGTCAGGATCAGGCGGTACCCCTTGACGGCAGCCACCATCGCAAGCCCGATCCCGGTGTTGCCGGAGGTCGGCTCAACGATTGTGTCGCCCGGCTTCAGTCGTCCGCTCCGCTCTGCCTCCTCGATCATCGCAAAAGCGATCCGATCCTTCACGCTTCCACCCGGATTGAGCGACTCCAGCTTCCCAAGGATCCGAGCCGATCCAGGACGCGGTATCCGCTGCAACTGGACCAGCGGGGTATCGCCTATTAGCTCCAGGACGTTTCGAACCAACCGTGGCATCTACGCGTTCAATCTCCAGACATCCCGAACGGCTCAGATCTGGTAACTAACCCTCTGTCGCTCCTGTTTCGTCCGGAACCGCTGACAGAGGTCTTCGAGTGTAGTCTGATCCACGATCTGTGCGACAGCGTCGCGCACATCGGCCCAGATGTCTCGCAGAGAGCAATGAGGCTCCTCGATACAGATCTCACGCGGTCCGCTATCGACACAAAAGATCGGCACGATCGGACCCTCCATCGCCCTGATGATGGCCCCAACTGTAATCTCTCTGGGATGCTTTGCCAGGTAGTATCCCCCACTCATTCCCCGCTTACTTTCAACAAAGCCGGCTCGTTTGAGACTCAACAGGATCTGCTCCAGGTAACGAGCGGGCAGATGTTGTCGTCGGGCAATCTCCTCTATCTGGATCGGCCCTTTCTCATAATGGAGGGCCAGATCCTGCATGGCTCGTGTCGCGTAGTCGCCCTTCGTGGATACTCGCATATCGAATCACCCAGCAAATACCGATTAAGTCGATTGAGTTACTCTGGTATTTATAGCTTCAGCGAAAAGCTATGTCAAGAATTTTTTGTAACCTCAGATTTATATTGGAAAATTACACGGCTATTCACTGTCAGCAAGTCGCTATAATCCTCTTGCTCATTGCCTCCTTTTCTGCTATCGTCGACCCGAAAGTTTCGCTTCGCGCGTCATGGCGAGGGAGCAGCGTGACCGAAGCAAGCTTGTAGTTTTTGACGCGCACCGTCGTGATGAAAGAACCGGATGAAGAACGATGGGATGGCTTTGCCTTCGGCTCGCAATGACCCATGGGGGAACATGAAGAGGCAACTCAGGCTTGGTGTACTGGCCTCGGGTCGAGGGAGTAACCTTCAGGCAATCATCGAAGCCGGTAAAGCCGGAACGGTTGACGCGCTCGTCGTCATCGTTGTGAGTGACGTGGCGAATGCCCGCGCGTTGGAGCTGGCTCGAAGGTACGGGATCGAAGCTGTATTCGTTGATCCCCGCCTGCACGCGACAAACGAAGAGTTTGATGCTGCGGTCATCGACCTGCTGCGCAAGCACGAGGTCGAGCTGGTCTGTCTGGCAGGCTATATGCGTCTGCTAAGTTCCTCGTTTATCGAGGCTTACGCACATAGGATCATGAATATTCACCCCGCGCTCCTGCCTGCCTTTCCCGGTCTGCATGCTCAACGAAAGACCGTACAATACGGATCGAAGTTCTCCGGTTGTACCGTCCACTTCGTCGACGAGGGGATCGATACCGGTCCCATTATCATCCAGGCGGTAGTCCCGGTACTGGACGATGATACCGAAGAGACCCTCTCGGCCAGGATCCTTGTTTCTGAACACCAAATCTATCCACAAGCTATCCAACTCTTCGCCGAAGGACGGCTGGAAATTCGCGGTCGCCGGGTATGCTGCCATGAGGCTTACGCCTCGCAGGGCGGATGACAAGCGGGACTGGGGAGCAATGCACCCATGACGATGTCGACTGAGCCTGTTCACGAAACGGGATCGATACAGGTCCGGCGAGCCTTAATCAGCGTCTCGGATAAGACCGGGCTGATTGAGCTTGCATCAACTCTACAGAAGCTATCCGTCGAGATCATCTCCACCGGCGGAACCGCTCGCGCGCTGCGGGACGCCAACATACCGGTGGTCGATGTGGCCGACATCACAGGCTTCCCTGAGATGCTGGACGGGCGAGTCAAAACACTCCATCCGAGGATTCATGCCGGCATCCTGGCGAAGCGGCATGATCCCGAACACCAGCAGAAACTTCGCGAGTTCGGCATCTCATTCATCGACCTCGTGATCATCAACCTGTATCCGTTCGAGGCCACTGTTGCCAGGGCGGACACCTCCTTCGAAGAGGCCATCGAGCAAATCGATATCGGCGGACCCAGCCTCATCAGAGCTGCTGCAAAGAATTTCGAGGATGTTGCAATCGTCACCGATCCTGCCGATTACGCGACGATCGGTGCGGAACTACAGCATGGGGAGGGCTGTCTGTCGAGGAGTCGCCGGTTGCAGCTAGCGACAACGGCCTTCGCGCGCGTAGCTTGTTACGATGCGCTAATCGCTGCGTATTTGAAGCGGCAATGTGGCGAGACAGATGAACCCGCGCTCCCCGATCGCCTCGACCTTCACCTGGTTAAACTACAGCAACTCCGCTACGGCGAGAACCCGCACCAGCGGGCGGCCCTGTATGGCAACGCCCTCACACGTGAACCGTCTGTAGCAGGGGCTCAGCAGCTTCAAGGAAAGGAGCTCTCATTCAATAACCTCATGGACCTCAATGCAGCCTTTACCCTTGTAAGAGAATTCGATGACCCTGCCGTCGTCATCGTAAAACATACGAATCCGTGTGGTGTCGGTATCGGCTCCCGGCTCTGTGAGGCATATCAGCGCGCTCTGGCTGCGGATCCGACCTCGGCCTTCGGCGGGGTCCTCAGCCTCAACCGACCGGTCGATGGTGACACCGCTCGCGAGCTTAGTGCCACCTTTGCGGAGGCTGTGGTTGCGCCGGGATATCATGAGGCGGCGCTCGCCATCCTGCGAGAGAAGAAGGCCCTTCGACTCTTGCAGATCGAACCATGGCCGGCAACAACATCCCCTGATCGAGCGGCCCTGGAATTGCGACCGATCGTCGGCGGGATGCTCGTACAGGAGCGTGATCAGATCGATTGCTATCCCGATACCCTCCGCGTCGTTACCCGCCGCGAGCCCACCGATGCTGAGATGCGAGCGCTTCGGTTCGCCTGGAAGGTGGCAAAGCACGTGAAGTCCAACGCGATCGTCCTGTCACACGACTGCGCGACGGTCGGGATCGGCGCCGGACAGATGAGCCGGGTCGATGCCTGTCGGCTGGCCATCATGAAGGCCGTCTCATCCACCAAGGGAACGGTTCTCGCGTCCGATGCCTTCTTTCCGTTTCGGGACGGGGTGGATGTGGCGGCTGAGGCCGGCGTCACCGCGATCATCCAGCCGGGAGGCTCCATCCGTGATGCCGAGGTGATCCAGGCAGCGGATGAGGCCGATATCGCAATGGTCTTCACGGGCATTCGACACTTCCGGCATTGATGTCCGGGCCATGAAGAGACTGATGGGAGCTCCAATGCAGATTCTCGTGATCGGCTCAGGCGGCAGAGAGCACGCCCTCGCGTGGAAGATCGCTCAGAGTCCGAAGGCGGCGAAGGTCTGGGCTGCGCCTGGAAATGTCGGAATAAGTGAGGTGGCCGAGTGTGTGAACATCAGCGCCTCCGATATCCGCCTCCTGGCCGATTTCGCCGAGCGGAAACGGATCGACCTGACCGTCGTGGGACCGGAGGTTCCGCTTACGCTTGGGATCGTGGATGAATTCGAGCGCCGCGGGCTCCGCATCTTCGGACCCCGGAAAGATGCTGCCATCATTGAGGAGAGCAAGGTCTTCGCCAAGATCTTCATGAAGAAGTACCGTATCCCTACCGGCTTTTTTCAATCATTCGACCGGGCAGAGGAGGCCACACGATACGTCAAGGAGATCGGTGTCCCCCTGGTCGTCAAGGCCGATGGCTTGGCGGCTGGAAAGGGGGTCATCGTCTGCTTTGAGCTGACCGAGGCGCTGGACGCCGTCAAGAAAATCATGGAGGAGCGCCTCTTCGGCGACGCCGGCGATCGGATTGTGATCGAGCAGTATCTGGAGGGAGAGGAGGTCTCTTTCCATGTGTTAACCGACGGAGACACTGTTTTACCTCTGGCATCATCCCAGGATCATAAGCGCGTGTTTAACGACGACCAGGGTCCCAATACCGGCGGCATGGGGGCCTACTCTCCGGCGTCGGCTATCACCGAACCAATGAACCAGCAGATCATGGAGCGTATCATGATCCCAGCCATCAGAGGCATGGCGGCCGAAGGACGGCCGTACAAAGGCGTCCTCTATGCCGGTCTGATGATCGGGTCGGGTGAGATCAAGGTGCTCGAGTTCAACGCCAGGTTCGGCGATCCGGAAACACAGCCGCTGCTCCTGCGGATGAAGTCCGACCTGGTCCCACTGCTGGAGGCGGTCGTAGATGGTCGCTTACGAGATCACACGATCGACTGGAGGCCGGATGCAAGCGTCTGCGTAGTCATGGCCTCGAGAGGCTATCCCGGTCCATACGACCAGGGCGCTCCGATCACCGGACTCAAGGAAGCGGCTGCCGAGCCTGGCGTCATGATCTTTCACGCCGGGACGAACCGCACAAAAGATCAGACCCTCACCGGCGGCGGACGGGTCCTTGGTGTTACCGGCATCGGACGAGACATCCATGGGGCAATCGCCACCACCTACCGGGCGGTCAAGAAGATCCATTGGGAGGGCGCGCACTACCGGACCGACATCGGCGTTCGCGCCCTCTCCAGAATTTCATAATAGTTCGACAACGCACCCCCCGCGTCGCGGAGGCAGTAAAAGACATGGAAGGAGCGACAGGTGACCTCACATGATAGCATGGCAACGCACCCCGTAGTCGGGATCGTCATGGGCAGCGACTCCGACCTGGCAGTAATGGAACTCACCGCCAAGGCGTTGGAGCGATTCGGGATCCCATTCGAACTCAAAATCTCCTCCGCTCATCGCTCCCTTGACGCGACGCTGAACTACGTCCGGCAAGCCGAGGCGCGGGGGATCAAGGTGATCGTCGCCGGCGCCGGCGCCGCAGCTCATCTTGCCGGCGTCATTGCTGGCCAGACCACACTCCCGGTCATCGGCGTTCCACTGGCCTCAACCTCGCTGAAGGGACTGGATGCGCTTCTCTCCGTCGTCCAGATGCCCGGGGGGGTTCCGGTCGCAACTATGGCTATCGGTGAGGCGGGAGCGAAGAACGCCGGTATCCTGGCCGCGCGGATTCTGGCACTGTCGGACGAGGCCCTCCAGCACACGCTGCAATCATTCAAGGAGGCCTTGGCCTCCGAAGTGGAGGACAAAGATCGCACGCTCCAAAAGCGCCGCTCCTGAGCTCCCCTTATCACAGATCGCTTGCTCCAGGGAATCGTCTACGTACTGGGCACATCCGGCAAGTTACCGGCAGGCCTCGCTGTTGCTCCTTCTCTTCCTTGGCTTCGTCGCCGTCTTTCACCTCTGGTTCATCAACTCAGGTCGGTTCAATCTGGCACCCGACGAAGCGTACTATTGGACCTGGTCGAAACGGCTGGACTGGAGCTACTACAGCAAAGGGCCGATGGTCGCCTACCTCATCGCCCTGTCCACGAGGGCAGGAGGCGACACCGAGTTCTTCGTCCGGCTTCCTGCGGTCCTGCTTTCAACCGGAACCGCCTTGCTTACGTTCCTGTTGGCAGATCGGCTCTGTCGCTCCGGATGGGCCGGCCTGAAAGCGGTGCTGCTCCTGGCCGCCATACCGCTTTACGAGGCGGGCTCGATCCTGATGACGATCGATGCGCCGCTGGTATTCTTCTGGTCTCTCACGCTGTTGCTGATTCATCGCGCGCTCACAGCAGACGGCAACGCCTGGTGGTTTTTCGCGGGGATCGGCCTCGGCCTTGGTCTGCTCAGTAAATACACGATGGCAATCATGATACCCCAGACTTTTTTGTATCTTATATTGTCCCGCGACCATCGGTTCTGGCTGCGGCGGTCAGGCCCCTACCTTGCTCTCGGGGTGGGGCTCCTCCTCTTTACTCCCGTCATATATTGGAACACGACGCACAATCTGGTCTCGTTTCGCCACCTCCTGGAGCAGCTTGGAGGAGGGAAGGAGACAGTGATGCCGCTGAAGAGTCTGGGAGAATTTGTGGCATCCCAGGTGGGTGTGGTGACCCCCGTACTGTTCACCCTGCTCATAATCGGGATCTGGGAGGTTGGACGAACCGGATTTGTCCGGCGCAGTGACGACACCTCACTGTTTCTCTTCTGTGCTTCCGTACCTCTGCTGTTCGCCTGCGTCATCATCAGTCTATGGACAAAGGTCCAGGCAAACTGGGCCGCACCCGCCTTTATCGCTGCAGCCATCGCTGCCGCCAAGTGGCGGTCAGGTCCCCCTACACCAGGCTATCCTGCCTGGCGATGGACACGCAATCGCGCACTTTTCGCCGGCGCCTTACTGACCGGATTCCTCGTCAGCGCCATTGGTCACTTTCCGCATGCCCTTGCCTCGGTCGGGCTGCCGCTTCCTCACAAGCTCGATCTGACCCGTCGCCTCAGAGGATGGACAGAACTCGGAACGCATGTCAGTGCAGTCTATCAAGAGATGAGTCGAAGCAGATCGACGTTCGTCTTCAGTGACCGGTATCAGATTGCCAGTGAGGTAATGTTTTATGTGCCGGCCCACCCGAGAACCTATAACATCCAACTCGAGCGACGAATGAATCAGTTTGACGTGTGGGGTGGGACCGAGGAGGTCCGAGGTTGGAACGCCATCTTCGTGGCGGATCGGCCTGACCCTCCAGAAGCGGTTCTCCGCTCTTTCGACATGGTCACGCTCGATCAGCCGACTCATGACTCGACCGTCGGTCGGTCGCGTGTCTCTGACTCGTGGTCAATCTTCCGCTGCTATGGTTTTCGGGGGTTCCCTCCGGCTCGGCAGCTCTGGTACTAGATGAAAGACACCTCACCACCATGCGCTTTGAACGACGATCTTCAGCGGGCGCCGTGGCCGTCCATCGTTATCCCCTTTTACAACGAGGAGGAGAACGTTCGTCCACTCCATGATCAGATCGTCTCGGCTCTTAGCGGTCTTACGCGATCCTACGAGGTGATCGCCGTGGACGATGGCAGCACCGATCGGACACTGGCCATTCTTGAGGCGATTGTCAAGGAAGACCCGAGGTGGAGGGTGGTGGTGCTCCGACGAAACTTCGGGCAGACTGCCGCATTATCCGCCGGCTTTGACCACGCCACAGGCGACGTGATTGTTACCCTTGATGGGGACCTTCAGAACGATCCGGCCGATATCCCGAGGCTGCTGGAGTTGATCCAGGACTACGACGTCGTCAGCGGCTGGAGGGCCGATCGCAAGGACCCCTTCCTCTCAAGGCGGCTGCCGTCTATGCTGGCAAACCGGCTCATTTCCGCCACAACCGGCGTAAGGCTTCACGACTATGGGTGTACCCTGAAGGCATATCGACGGGTGGTAGTGGAAAATCTCCGCCTGTACGGTGAGCTACATCGATTCATTCCCGCTATTGCCAGTTGGATGGGGATCGCCATCGCTGAAGTCAAGACGAACCACCGTCCCAGACAATTCGGGCACTCAAAGTACTCCATTGCCAGAACGGTGCGGGTCCTTCTGGACCTGATCGCCGTGAAATTCCTCCTCCGATTCAGTACGTCCCCGATTCAGATCTTCGGCGGGTTGGGACTGACCGTCGGAGTTGCCGGTGGAGGGCTGCTTCTGTATCTGGCCGGTCTCAAACTGCTCATGGGCCAACAGATCGGCGGGCGACCGCTCTTGCTGCTCGCCATCCTCCTGCTGATTCTGGGGGTGCAACTGGTGGGTATGGGCCTGCTCGGTGAAATGGTGGCACGAGTTTATCACGAAACGCAGCGCAAACCGATCTATATGGTCCAGCGCACAATCCATGGGGGTCAAGGTCGGAGGGATGGATGCTGAAGCCGGCCGATAGCTCTACTGGCAATGCCTGGCAGTTTTGGCTGAAGCTTACCGTCAGCATCGCGCTGCTGACTCTCCTCTTAGCCAAAACCGATCTGCAAGCCCTCTGGACCCTCTTTCGCTCCCTGCGCATCCCGATCTTTTTCGGATCGATTCTCCTCTATCTGGTGACTCAGTTGCTCAGTACGGTACGTTGGAGGTGCCTGCTCCGTGCCGAGCACATTTACCTTTCCCACTGGCGTCTCATCCTGCTGTATTTTGAGGGGATGTTCTTTAACCTGATGTTGCCCACCGCCATCGGCGGCGATCTGGTTCGTGGCTATCAGGTCTCACGACTGACAGAGCGACGCGAGGCATCGCTAGCCTCTATCCTCGTAGAGCGACTCTCCGGCTATGCGGCGCTCACCATCATTGCCTGCATCGCCATTATCCCCGCATACGCCCACGTACGCGATCCACTGATCATCTGGTTGACGGTGGGTTCGGCGGCAGGGATGGTCGGGCTTATTGCTTCACTGCTGAGCGATCGGCTTCAGGCGCTGTTTTTCAGGGTGCTTCATGGCGTGGGCCTTGGGCGGTTTCACGATACGATCCATCGGCTGTACGAAGCGGTCCAGCGGTACTGGACCCATCGTCAGGCCCTCCTGCTCGCATTAGGGCTTTCATTCATCTTACAATCGCTGGTCATCACGATCTTTTACCTGATTTCACTGGCTCTCAACCTGTCCGTCCCCCTCCGCTATTTTTTCCTGTTTGTCCCGTTGATCAGCGTGATCTCGATGCTGCCTATTTCGGTCGCGGGTCTTGGTCTTCGTGAGGGAAGTGCCGTCTACCTCTTCACTACGGTCGGCCTGGATTCTGCCAGCGCGATCAGCCTCTCCTTGCTCTGGTTCGCTGTCACGGCTCTCTGCAGCGGGTTAGGGGGAGTGGTGTTTCTGTTTGGCCGCGCACAGCCCCGCGCGCAGCCGTAAATCTGGAGCAAACAGTGTCTGTTCTGCCGTGGCTAGAGAAACTGCGCGAGTGGGATGAAGCGGGATTCCACCTGATTAATAGAAGTCTGCGAAATTGGTTCTTCGATCTTCTGATGCCGTTCGTCAGCAATAAATGGAACTTCGCCTTCCCAGCGGCGGCCCTACTTGTGTACATCTTCCTCTTCCGTCCAAAACGCGATCGCATGATAGCTGTCTTCGCCATCGCTGTGATTCTCCTCACCGATGAAACCAGCCAACTCCTGAAGGATCTGTTCCAACGAACTCGGCCATTTCATCCTCTCAGGGACACCACGCGTCTTGTTTCATTCTCTTTCCCCTCAAACCATGCCAGCAACATGTTTGCCTTAGCTACGGTTCTCTCCTATAATTACCCACGAGCAGGATTCATCTGCTTCTCTGCAGCCGCTCTGGTTGGGTATTCCCGGGTCTATGTCGGCTCCCACTATCCGTTTGATGTGCTGGCCGGAGCACTCTGGGGAGTGTTTGTCGGACTTCTTAGCGCCGCAGTGATCCAGCGGCTGATGCGAATTATACAAGTCCGACTTACAAATAGATCGAGAGACAACAAAGACCATTCGGCCTACGGGCCGGAAACCTTTCAGTAGTGCCTTGAGGAGATCAATGATGAGTGATCAACAGATTCGACTCACGTCCTTATCGCATGGGGCGGGCTGAGGGTGCAAGATCAGCCCGGCTGATCTGGCCCAGGTGCTGGGCCGGCTTCCACGATTTGACGACCCTAATATCCTTGTGGGGGCGGAGACCTCCGATGATGCCGCTGTCTACCAACTGGACAGTCGACAGGCGATCGTCCAGACTGTGGACTATATTACGCCCGTCGTGGACGACCCGTATAGCTGTGGCCTGATTGCTGCCGCCAACTCTCTGAGCGACATCTATGCCATGGGCGCCACTCCACTGTTCGCTCTCAACATTGTCGGTTTTCCAGTGGGATCGCTCCCGCTGAGTATTCTGGAAGACATTCTTCGCGGCGGCGCCGATAAGGTTCATGAGGCTGGGGTTCCAATTATCGGAGGACACAGTATCGATGACCCGGAGCCGAAATATGGCCTCGTCGTGACCGGGCTGATCGATCCTGCAAAGATCTTGAAGAACTCGACCGCTCTCATCGGGGATGATCTGATTCTGACCAAACCTCTCGGCATCGGAATCATCACTACGGCCATCAAACGCAGCAAAGCGGCACAATCAACAATCGATGCTGTCGTCGCTCTCATGGCTACTCTGAACAAAAGCGCATCGGAGGTCATGGTGGAGGTGGGCGCACATGCATGCACGGATGTTACAGGTTTCGGGCTTCTCGGTCACCTGCGCGAGATGACAGCGGGCAGCAAGGTAGGAGCGCGAGTGTCGCTCTCAAAGGTTCCTATTCTCCCGGAGGCCTGGGCGTTAATCCAGGAGGGAATTTACCCGGGCGGGACGCAACGCAACCATGCATCGCTGCAAGGAACCATTGTCTGGGATTCCGCGATTCGGCAAGAGGCCCAGCTTATTTTGTGCGATGCCCAGACCTCCGGTGGGCTCCTGATCGCTTCGCCGAAGAACAGGACTGCGGCCTTGATTCAGCGCCTGCAGGAGCGTCAGACGCCGACCTCTTCCCTGATCGGCGAAATCATTGAGGACGCGGATAGTCGGATCTGGGTAGAGCCGTAGTCGGTAACAGGTAGATGGGCTGAAGACTGAAGACTTTTAGGGGTAGGAACCGGGAAGGTCGCGTGAATAGCTTGATTCGTGCTTGCGAACAGATCGTCGGTGGAGGATGGTTTATTGGTCCACGATGGACCTGCCGGCAATCCGCACGGCGAGCGTAGCAGCCATGGCAACGAATAGGAGCAATAGAGCACCATCTGAGAGGGTAGGAATAATTGGGGCGCCTACGTGATTGAAGGCAATCCCGGTAGGAGCCGTACCTACCGCAATTGGACTGCCGGTCACGCTATTTGTAGCCGTAGCGATGACCGAGACGGTATTTGAGCCTTGATTCGGCACATACACCGATGCCCCATCAGGACTCACAGCCAGGAAATCAGGCCTCGACCCCACCGGGATTGTCGTAATAACCGTGTTGGTAGCTGTGTCGATGACGGAGACGGTATTATCCACAAAGTTGGATACGTACACGCGGGCGCCGTTTGGGATGACGGCGATGCCGGCAGGGCTTGACCCCACCGGGATCGGGCTACCGACCACGGCGTTACCGGCGGTGTCGATGACGGAGACGGTGTTGGAGCCGGAGTTGGTGACGTAGGCACGAGCGCCGTTCGGCGTGATGGCGATACCGACCGGATTGGATCCTACCGGGATCGGGCTACCGACTACGGCGTTACCGCCGGTGTCGATGACCGAGACGGTGGTAGAGCCAAAGTTCGCGACGTACACGCGGGCGCCGTTTGGGATGACGGCGATGCCGGCAGGGCTTGACCCCACCGGGATCGGGCTACCGACCACGGCGTTACCGGCGGTGTCGATGACGGAGACGGTGTTGGAGCCGGAGTTGGTGACGTAGGCACGAGCGCCGTTCGGCGTGATGGCGATACCGACCGGATTGGATCCTACCGAGATTGGGCTACCGACTACGGCGTTACCGCCGGTGTCGATGACCGAGACGGTGTTGGAGCCGGAGTTGGTGACGTAGGCACGAGCGCCGTTCGGCGTGATGGCGATCTGCTCGGGCGTTAGTCCGACTGAAATATTGCTTAGAACAGTCTTTGTAACGGTGTTAATGACAGAGACACTGGCCGAGGCGGAATTCGTCACATAGGCCAATGGGGCGGCATTCGCAGTTCTTACCGCTCCGGATGCCACAAACCCCAGACAGGCAACACCGGCGACAATCAAGCCAATTGGGCGCCAACCGTTATCTCCTGAGAGTCCTGATTGTCTATGCGTCATTGGTACGGCTCACTCCATCATCGCATCTAGCGTTCACCATGTACGCGGTCACGCCTGGCCGTCCCCTTTTCCAGGGTATCTATCGCACGAAGCCCCGAAAACAATAATCGAGCTGATCCACACTTGTCAAGGGAATTCGCCCTTTCGGCAGGTACATAGGCTAAAGACTGAAGGCTTTTTGGAACAGGAACCAAGAAGAGCGTAAATGGCTCGATTCGTGCCTTGCAAGATAATATATAATCTTTGGTCTTCAGCCTAAATACTTGAGTCGTGACTTCGTAAAACAGAATCGATCAATCAATTATCGCTTTTTCTGGAGGACTCGATCAACCTCGCGGTTCTGATGACGAAAGATTGCGACCCGTTCGACATGTTGCACCTGTGGTCAGGAGTGCAGAGGCGGCTTCCGCCACCTCCTCGACAGAGATCGAGCGCATGCAGAGACGATCCGCGTCAATCCGGCACCACCGCTTGGAGCAGGGACTGCAGGGAAGAGGGGCACGGAGCACGACCCCACCTGTCTGGCCGGTGGATAAGTCGCCATCGTAGGGACCGATGAGGCGTGGGTCGGTTGGGCCAAAGAGCGCGACGAGGGGGGTTTGGAGCGCCGCCGCCAAATGCATGGGACCGGAATCCACCGTCACCAGAAGATCGATTCGCTTCAGGAGGGCGATCAGGAGCGTGAGATCTGTCCGGCCTGCCGCCACGAGCGGGGCGGGGTTCATCCGGCTTGCTACACGCCTGGCCGACGGAAGGTCCGAGGAGGACCCGATCAGGAGTATTTTGGCCCCATGTCGCTGTGCCAACATTTCCCCTAAACGCGCGAACCGCTCCTCTTCCCAGAGTTTTGTCCGCCAACGCGCGTGAGGATTCAGGGCGACTACCAAAGTATCCGGCCGTACCTCTGCCTCAGCCAGGAGCGCCTCAGCCCTTGCCTCGTCTTCTGATCCGGAGGGAAATACAAATGCCTTCGATAGTGGGTCCGCCCCCAAGAACCTGGCCGCCTCCAGATACCGATCTACGGCATGTAGCGGCCCTGGCGGAAGCGGCACCACGTGAGTCAACACGCGCTCGCTCCCCTCGCGAGCCCCAGTGAGACCGACCCGATACTGCGCGCCGACACACACTACCATGAGGGCGCTCTTCAGCAGTCCTTGTAGATCGACAACGAGATCATACCGACCCTGACGGAGTTCAGCGACCAGCGCAGCGATCTCTCGCAGCGCCGCCGCCCAGCGGAAGGGTGTCCGTATCTGCCGTCCCCATCTCCTGCGGCCTGAAACAATGACCTGATCCAGCAGGGGATGACCCAGCAGCAGTTCTGCCGCCTCCTCCTCTATCAGCCATGCGATATGTCGATCAGGGTACCGCTGCCTGAGCGAGCTAAGAAACGGCAGCGCATTCACCACATCGCCGATGGAGCTCGGCTTAATGATAAGGATTCGCTGCACCTGTTCCATCGGCACAGCAGCATTCCACAACAAGGCGGTCATCCCAAAATTCGTCTGCGTATAATCCACTCAGCGGCGCCCCGCAGGTCTGCGGCCGTATGGGCGGGCAGCGGACCTCCAGACGAATTCAGGCAATCCAGCGACGCTCGCCCATAGCCGGTCAGTACCAGCACCGAAGGGAGACCTAACCGATCCGCCAGCAGCATGTCGCTCACCTTATCCCCCACGACGTACGACCGATCCATGTCTACCTGCTGTTCAAAAGCCGCCTGCTGAACCAACCCGGGAGCCGGTTTGCGGCACAAGCAGACCCGTCTGTACGGGAAGCGCCCTTCCAGGGGGTGATGAGGGCAGTAGTAGAAGGCATCTACCTCTCCTCCATCCGCTCCGAGTAGCCGCAGAAGTGCCTGATGGCTCGCTTCAACCAGCTCTTCCGTTGCGTCCCCTCGGGCCACTCGCGCTTGGTTGCTGACGACGATCCGCAGGTACCCTGCCTCGCCAAGACGTTTCAATCCCTCTGCCGCCCCTGGAATCGGCCTCATCAGGTCCGGGCGTTGAATCGGTCCTATTTCTTCATTAATCGTACCATCTCGGTCCAGAAAGACCGCGGGCAGCCGCCTGACTTTCTCCTCAGTGATGGAGGTTGATCGCATAAGAAGGGTCTCCGCCGCGGCTGCAACCCTCTCTACGTCCAGTCCTTGCATACATCGGTGGTCGAGAGGGCAGTGGCGGTAGCGACACGGACCACAGGACGGCGAATCGTAAAGCATCTGATGTCCGGAGCCAAGAGGACCGGTCCGGCGAGGATCCGTCGGGCCGAACAGGACGACGCACGGAATCCCCAAGGCGGAGGCCAGATGCATCGCCCCCGTATCGTTTGTGAGGAGTAGCGCGCATCGACGGAGCAGGCCGGCTAATCCAGTCAGACTCGTCCTTCCGCCGAAGTCGATGGCGGTCCCGCGCATCCGCTCGCGGACAGCTCGTGTTAATGAGGCTTCATTCGGTGCACCAAACAACAGAACAGTGGCTCCAAGACGATCAATCAAAAGATCGGCAGTTGCGGCAAACCGGTCAGCCGGCCAACGCTTTGCCGTCCCGTAGGCCGCGCCTGGGGTCATGCCGATGAACAGGGTGTGAGAAGAGACGCCCGAGTCGGTAAGCAGCTTCTCCACTTCCGCATCGCTTCCCGGCGGAAGCAGGAATTCTGTCGGACGCAACCATGCATCCCACTTCAGGGCCCGGAGCAGGCCAAGATAGGAGTCCGCCTGATGTAGTGGCATCTCATTCGGAGGGCGCACCCCCACCGTCAAAAGAGGACCTCGCCCATCGGTCGCATACCCGACTCGATGCGGAATGCCTGCCAGTCGACTGATCATCGCCGCTCGAAAACTATTCGGCAAGAGCAGGGCTAATTCAAAGTCTTGTTGCCGCAGCGCTGTCGCCGCCCACATTAATTCACCCCTGTTCGGCAGTTCAATCAGTTCGTCGATGAACGGCAAGGATCGAAACAACCGGCTCAGCCACGGGCGCACGAGAAGTGAGATTCTGGCATCAGGACAGGAGCGGCGAAGGTTGGCGAGCGTAGGCAGAGCGAGGACTGCGTCACCCAGCCAGTTAGGGCTCACAACCAGGATGGATCGTAGCCGGTCCGGTTCGAAGGTCTTCCGAACATGGAGTGTGGCGAGGTTCATGGTTTCCGGTTCTAGGTTCCGGGTGTCGGGTGTAGGGTGCAGGGTACAGGGGACTCGGCACGCGGTTGCGTTTTCCATCTACGATGGACCCAGAGCCACTGGGCCGGCTCCCTACGGACAAGCGCTTCGATAGCCCTAGTAAAAGAGGCGGTATTGGCCACGATGTCTGCCCTCAGTCGCCCTGTTCTGATCACGGGAATTTCTTGCTCTATAAGAATAGTGTGCCGATCCCGCCCATCCCGTATAATGGCGACGGGAACAACCGATGCGTCGGTTCTGAGAGCCAGGAGAGCCGGCGCGAGGGCGGTACAGGCCGGCATACCAAAAAAATCGACAAACACCCCTTCTTTCCAGGTGATATTCTGATCCATCAGGATCCCAACACTCTCTCCGCGAGACAGCGTCTGAACCAGCGCCGGCATCACCAGCTTCTTGGCCAATACCCTCGTTCCCCAGATACTCCGCAACCGATTGATGACCCTGTTCAGATATGGATTATCCAGAGGGCGCGCCACAATAGTCAGTGGTTCCCCCATGAGGGCGGATGCAAGTGGAAGCAGTTCCCACGAACCCAAATGCGCCGTAATGTACATGACCCCTTTCCCTCGACGCTTGGCCTCCTGAAAGTGCTCATACCCTTCGATCCGGATGAGTTGTTGAAAGTTCTCCCGATCGATCTTGAGAATCCGGCAGGTCTCAACAACGGTTCGACCGAGGTTGATGAAGGTCGAGCGCGCGAGGTCAGTAATCTCTGGAGAGGAAAGCTCGCCATTGAAGGCTCGAAGCAGGTTCTCATGGGCAATGATCCGGTGCTTGCGATCAAAGCGGTACAGAAGCGCCGCCAACCCCTCGCCGACAGAATAGGCCATTGAAGATGGCAGGCGCAACAATCCCTTCGCGAGTCCCGCCACGAGGAGGTATTCGAGATAGGCAACAACACCGCCCCTGGCCTTCGGTTTCATGAGTCGCCCGGTGTGACCAGACGGCTTAACATGGCGTCTAGCATCTTCGCCCCTTCCACTAACTCGAGTACGATCGACAGGGCGTAAAGTGGCGCATCTATCTTCACAAGGTCTAAGCGCATTAATTTTACCATATCCTTTTCCGTGGTGACTATCATAGAGGCGCCGACATTCCTGGCCGCTTCGTTGATGATCTCTAAATCTGCGGAAGAATAGTAGTGGTGATCGGGAAAGACACGGTGAGCCGCGACGTAGGCACCCAGTTGACCTAGGGTCGCCTCAAACCGACTCGGAGTGGCAATGCCGGAGACTGCCAACAACCGCTGTCCAGTGAGACGTTCAAGGCTCAGACATGCTCCACTCCTCACGTCGATGAGGTTGACAGGCCGATGGACAGCCATGCCAATCGGGGTGGTCGGCGCATGCCTGCGGATCGCTCGTATGGCGGAGCCCAGGTTGCGTCCCGCGTCAGCGTGAGTGATGATCACGATGTCGGCTCGTCCGAACGCCTCCGGCGGCTCCCGCAACAACCCTGACGGCAACAGCCGACCGTATCCAAGAGGATTGGCCGCATCGACCAGGACAATATCCAGATCGCGGTAGAGCCTGAGATGCTGAAAGCCATCGTCCAGAATAATAACGCTGGGGGTCACATGCTCAAGGGCAACCTTACCAACTTGGTACCGATCGACCCCGGTCAAGACGGCGACACCCGGCAGATGCCTGGCCAGCAGATAGGCCTCGTCAGCGGCGACCGGCGGCTCACACTTGAGCTCTCTGCCATCACTAACGATCGTTGGCTTCTTCGAGCCACCTCGATACCCTCGCAAAATAATGACCACCCGCTGGCCTTGTTCGCACAACCGAGCGGCCAACATCTCAACGAACGGGGTCTTTCCGCTTCCACCTGCGCTGATATTGCCGACGCTCAGCACCGGGACCGGAAGCCGGTGAGTTCTGGCGAGGCCATGCGCAAAGAGAGCGGTTCGGAACGAGATGGCCGTCCCATACGCATACGAAGCCGGACGCAGGCATGTCAGCCAGGCTCGAGCGATCCATCGTTCCGAAGCCTCTGTCATGCAGTGTACCGTCCAGGCTGAGAGCGCCTCTATGCCTTTCACAACACGAGTTTCTCCAGAAGGGTCACTGTCCGCTCACACGCGCCGCGATGGGCCGTGAGCGCGGTCATTGCCGTCTGACCCATCCTTTCTCCGGCAGCAGGATCACGCAAGAGCATGGTGAGCTGTCGGGTGAGGTCCGCTGCATCGCGAACCTGGATAGCCGCCCTCTGCTCGACAAAGTACGTACTTGCCTCGATAAAGTTTTCCATATGTGGGCCGAACAGAATCGGACGACCGTGCAGAGCCGGCTCAAGCAGGTTATGGCCGCCTTTCGGCATGAGGCTTCCCCCGACAAAGCTAATATTCCCCACTGCGTATATCGCCGATAGCTCACCGACGGTATCCACGAGGATCACCTCCTTTGCGCGGTCTCCGCCTTGAGCCATGGCGCTTCGCCTCACTGCGGTGAGTCCTTGGCCGGTCACCACCGTCTCCACTTTGGCTACCCGCTCGGGATGGCGTGGCGCCAGGATCAGCAACAGGTCAGGAAACTCACCGCGCAGGCTACGAAACACCTGGAGCAGCACCTCCTCCTCCCCTGCATGAGTGCTGCCTGCCACCAGGACCGGCCGTGTGGCCTCGATATGAAGCTCTCGACGCCACTGCTCGGCAAGCGATGCAGTATCGGCGTGAGGGACTGCATCGAACTTGAGATTGCCCACCACATGCACCCGCTCAGGACTGGCGCCCAGCGCAAGAATCCGGTTGGCATCCGTACCGGTTTGCATACAAAAGAGATCAACGCACCGAAGAACCCGACGGATGAAAGGTCGAACAAGGCGGTAACGTGAAAACGAGCGCTCAGATATCCGACCATTGATGATGGCAACCGGAATCCTTGAACCGGCACACCTGTGGAGGAAATTCGGCCAGATTTCCGTCTCCGTCAGGAGGATGAGGCGTGGTCTCACGGCGGCCAACGTCCGACGCACGACCAACGGGAGGTCGATCGGAAAGTATACGACCGGGGTTGCCTGCGGAAATGAACGTTTGGCAACCTCTCGTCCGGTTCCGGTGACCGTCGACACGAGAAGGGGTAGCGTCGGTCGGCGAGCCATCCAGCGATTAGCCAGGATGCAGGCAGCGCCGACCTCTCCCACGGAGACAGCATGTAGCCAAACAGGCTGAACTGCGTGAAGCTGTGAGAGTAGCACCGCAGGGTAATACCCCAGACGCTCCCGCCACCCTTCCAGGTAGCGGGGACTTCGAAGAGCCCGCAAAAGGATAGAGGGCGACCAGGTAAGTAGACCGAGGGTCAACAGAAGGGAATAGGCGGAATACATGTGCGCTTATTGCGTGCGACGTGGATTGCGTTGTTGTGGCGATGCCTTAAACGCAATAAACGCCATAGACGCCATATTTACCGGTAGTCACGGGTCAGTTCTGAAGTAATCGTCGGCCTTCATCGTGAGCAGATCAAGACGCTCTTCGAGGGCTTCCTGGTGCTTAGCCATCTCATCCTTGGCAGCCGTCGAAGGAACATAGATCGGTTCCCCCCAGATATACACGGCGCGGGAGAACGGGACCGGCACGAGGAAGGCGTCCCAGCTCTTCAGGAATCGGCGTCGTGACGCACTAAAGCTAACCGGTACAATCGGGGCGCCCGTCAACCTCGCGATCTCAATGACACCGGACTTGACCTTTGCCCGCGGCCCCTTTGGGCCATCAGGGGTAATCACCAGGTTCAGCTTGCCTTTGATGGCGCGAATCATCTGCCTGAGGGCGCGCATGCCGCCCCGTGTCGCTGAGCCTCGAATCGCTTCGAACCCGAGAATCGCGGCAATTCGGCTGAAATACTCTCCATCCCGATGCTGGCTGATGAGGAGCGCTCCAGGTTTCCCGGGATAGACAAAAGGCATCATCAGGAGCCGGCCGTGCCAGAAGACCACGATGATTCGCTCTCCCTTCGCCCAGCAGCTTTCCGGATACGCACGGCCCACATGAACAACACGAAGCAGCCGAAATAGGCATTGCATGCATCTCGCAGCAAGCCATGGGACAATACAGAGAACGCGGCGATCTTCCCTGAACGCAGCAACCGTTCGGGACAAGAGCGACTTTCCCATTACCCTCTCTGGACCGCCATCTCCTCCACGGCGCCGGACTGCAAGCACTCAAGGATCGCGTCTACCGTCCGACCCAGGGCTCCAGGCGGCCCCAATCGATTACGTACCTCACCGAGTTCCTGCCGCATTCGGAGACGTTGCTCCGCCGACAAGAGCAGCCGACGCGCCTCATCGGTAATCCGCTCCGGTGTTGCGTCAAATTGAATCAGCTCAGGCGCGACTCGTCTTCCAGCCACCAGATTCACCATACCGATATGCGGAACCCTGATTAACAAGCGGGCAAACAGCCATGAGAAAAATGCGAGGCGATACACAATCACCATGGGGGTACCGATGATGGCCGCCTCCATGGTCGCGGTGCCTGAAGCCACAAGGATCAGATCCGAGGCCGCCATGACCTCATAGGTCCGCCCCTGTACCACCCTCGCCGAGACAGCCTCCCGGTTCAACCAGGATCCGATGAGGTCGAGGGGAAGACCGTCGGCAACAGCGATGATGATGCGAAGATCCGGCTGCCCGACCATCAGTTGTCGGGCCGATTTCAGTAAAAGGGGCAGATGTCGCGCGATCTCGCCCACGCGACTGCCCGGCAGGAGCCCTAATATTGGAGCCGTACCCTCCAACGCCAGACGACGACGAGCCTCATCCATCAATGGTAAAGGTGTTAACTGATCCAGGAGCGGGTGACCGACATACAGGGCCTCGACCCCCCTTTCACGATAGAAATCCTCCTCAAAGGGAAAAATGATCAGAAGCCGTCGGACATACTTCGCGATCGACCGTACCCGGCCGGCACGCCAAGCCCACACCTGCGGACTGATGAAGTACACGACAGGGATGCCAAGTCGAAATGCCCGGCGGGCAAGCCTCAAATTGAAGTCCGGAAAATCCACGAGAATCACCAGGTCCGGGCGTCGGTCGCGCAAATACCGGGTCATACTCCGATACGCGCGCCAGATGGCGGAGAGCCTGGAGGCCACCTCAATGAGGCCGACCACCGCCAGATCACTCGCATGTGCATAGAGGCGGACACCCGCCTGGCGCATCCGGTCTCCACCAATTCCCTCTATAAGCAGGTGCGGGGCGCGCCGCCGCAACTCAGTCACGACAGCAGCAGCATGCAGGTCTCCCGATGACTCCCCTGCGACGATCAGGATCCGGCCATCTCGCATCTGGCCTACAGTCGCTCCATAATCTGAGAGGCCACCTTCAGGGCATCCCGACCCTCCTCTCCTGAAACCAAGGGTCTTTTTCTGGCCCTGACACACTCAATAAAACTTTCGAGTTCAACGCGAAGCGGCTCCGCCTTATCGATGGGAATATCTTCTTTTACGATCGTCGGAGTGGCTTCAGTAGCCGTTCCCTTTGCTCCAGGGATGCGATGGTAGACCGTCATCTCTTGCTGGGAATAGTCAAGGGAGATAAAGGTGTCGCGCTGAAAGATTCGTACTCGTCGGACTCGCTCAACGCTGACCCGGCTGGCGGTCAGATTCGCAACACACCCCGACTCAAACTGGAGCCGCGCATTAGCGATATCCACCTGATCGGAGACGACCGGGACACCGACAGCCGTCACCGCGGTAACAGGCGATTTAATCAGGTTTAGCACGATATCAATATCGTGGATCATCAGATCGAGGACAACATCGACATCCGTGTTGCGGTGAGCGAAAGGGCCAAGACGGTGGCATTCGATGAAGCCGGGGTTTCTTACGACGGTTTCAAGCGCTTTCACCGCGCCATTGAATCGCTCGATATGACCGACCTGAATGATTCGATCGTCAACTCCGGCAATCTCAACCAGTTTGTCGGCCTGAGCAGGGAACTGCGCAATCGGTTTCTCCACCAGAACATCCACCCCGCGCTCCAGGAATTCCTTGGCGATCGGGTAGTGCAGCAGGGTCGGCACCGCCACACTGACGGCATCGACCCGTTCCAGAAGCTCGCGGTAATCGCGATAGAGTTGGACCCGATACCGCGCCCCCAACTCCTGCAGGCGAGCCTCGTTGATATCGACTACGCCAACCAGTTCAACATCAGGCAACTCCGAATAGATTCGGGTGTGGTGATGTCCCACGTAGCCGACACCTACGACGCCCACTCGAATCGGATGTCCGTTCCTCATTCGCAATTCTTCCCATCCTTCGCGTTGATGTAAGCAAGCTCGCACGCAACTATCAGCAAGCTGAACGCTGGTAGCTGACGGCTGGTTGCCGTCCTGCCGCTAGTCCGCCACAATCGCCAACCCAAGCCGATCGGCAGCCTCCGCCACCTTCTCCCGATTGAGCATCAAGGTATGATCGGCATCCAGAGCAAGCGCAGTCGCACCCGCATCTTCGAGGGCTGTCACAGTGTCCGGCCCGACGACCGGAAGATCAAAGCGCATATCCTGGTCAGGACGCCCGACCTTGACGACCACTACCCCCCCATTGCCGAGTGTGCCGCCGCGACGAATGGCGGCATCAGTTCCCTCGATCGCTTCCACTGCGAGGACAGTTCGGCGTTTGACCACAACCGTCTGGCCGATCCGCAATCGCGCCATGGATCGGGCAAGCTCCCTTCCAAAGCTGATATCCTGCTGTTCCGAAGCGCTTGGCGCCCGCGCCGTCAGCAGTCCCTTCCGCAAGACGATCGAAGACAGGAACTGCCGGCAATCATGCAGGGTAATCCCTTCCCGCATCAACAGATCGCTCACGCCTGCGAGGATCGTATCACCGCGTCGGTCTTTGAGCTTCAGGTAGAACAGCAGGCCGGCCAGATCGATCTTCACGCGTGAAAAGAGAAGGCCCAGCGGGATCTTCCCGAGCATCACCGCATCCGTTACCTTTTCACGCTTCAGCGCTGCGATCAATCGGCCAAGCTGTCCGGCGCCTACCCAACGGATCTCATCTACTTCACCGGCCAAGTCGGCAGAGGCGGCCTCTTCGACGGCTATCGCTACGACCTTGATCCCCTGCATGCGCGCTTCCCGCGCAGCCACAACGGGAAGCGGGCCTCCGCCGGCTATAATTCCGAGGCACTCCATCAGCATCTGGTCCACGGTGTATTGCGTTCATTGCGTGCGGCGTAACGCTGCACGCCTTTCATCGTGCTATCCCTCTGGCCGATAGCTTGATAAAGTGCGTCAGATGTTCGATCTCTGGACAGGAACTCACCTCCGACGCAATCCTCTCCAGGGCCTGAGATGTGTTAAGGTTGGAAAGGAAAAGCAATCGATAGGCTTGCTTGAGGCGAAGGATCGTCTCCTGGCAGACGCCATGGCGGCGAAGCCCGACCGTATTTAACCCGTAGCACTTAGCCCGGTTCCCCTGTGCCTTGAGAAAGGGTGGGATGTCCTGCAGTACCGCGGAGCAGGCGCCAACCATGGCATATTGTCCGATACGGACGAACTGATGGATCCCTGCCTGCCCGCCGATAACCACTCGGTCTTCGACCTCAACGTGGCCGGCCAATCCAGCTTGGCTGGCGACCACGACGTCATCACGTAAGAGACAATCGTGTGCGATATGCGCATAGGCCATGATGTAGTTCCGGCGCCCCAGCACCGTAGCACCCCTGCCTTTCGACGAGCCACGATGGACCGAGGCGAATTCCCGGATGACTGTCTCATCACTGATCACCAGTCTGGTTCTCTCGCTTCTGTCCTGGAAGATCTGAGGCGCCGCGCCAAGGACGACGTGAGAGAAGATCTGACATCGTTCTCCAATCTCTGTGATCCCCTCGATAAGAGCATGCGAGCCGATGGCGGTCCCGGACCCCACGGTGACATCAGGACCGATGACCGAAAAGGCGCCAATGCTGCAATCCGATGCGAGCGTCGCCTCCGGCGCAACAACCGCTGACGGATGAATCCGCGCCATTATTCTTCCATTACGACAGGAACACCTGGAGGCAGGTTCGGCGATTCCCTGTCAACGACCATACACGTCAGCTCAGCCTCCGCAGTCAGCTTGTCCTGCACGAAGGCCCTGGCGTGCATTCGGCAGGTGCGGCTCCTGAGTTGAAGCAGTTCGATCTCGAATCTCACCTGATCACCAGGCAGGACAGGCCTTCGAAACCTGGCCCGGTCGATGCCGGTAAAATACAGAAGCTTCTTTTCGGCGCTCACGTTCATCGTCCGCATCAGCAGGACCCCTCCGACCTGCGCCATCGCCTCAATCACCAGCACGCCCGGCATAATCGGCTGGCCTGGAAAGTGGCCCTGAAAGAACGCCTCGTTGATGGTGACATTCTTGAGCCCCACTATCCTCTTTCCGGGCTCGATCTCGAGGATTCGATCGACCAGAAGAAAAGGATAACGGTGGGGAAGCATCTCCTGAATCTGTCGAATATCGATCACTTGGGTCCCCCCTCGGACGCCGACTGAGAAGTCTGCGCCTCTTCCTGCCGTTTTCTCATGGTACCCTCTAACGATGCCAGACGCGCTTCAATGCGCTTGATGGCCATCAGGAGTTGAGGGATCCGATTTATCGCGGCGACGCTTCGCTTGAATTCGAGATGCGGCACAGCGGGAAAACCGAGGAAGGCGCCTCCAGGCGGGAGGCTCTTGGTGACTCCGGCCTGCGCTCCAACGGTCACATCGTCGCCGATCTTGACATGATCGGCGATCCCGACCTGGCCGGCCAGCGTCACCCGGTCTCCGATCTCCACGCTGCCGGAGATGCCGCTCATGGCTGCAATGACCGTATCCGCTCCTACGACAACGTTATGTGCGATCTGAACCAGATTGTCAATTTTGGTCCCACGCTTGATTCGCGTCGCCCCCATCGTCGCTCGGTCGATCGTAACGTTGGCGCCGATCTCTACATCATCCTCGAGAATCACCCGCCCTATCTGCGGAACCTTGATACGGGCCCCCTGTCTGTCCTTCAGATACCCGAAGCCATCGCTTCCAATCACAGCCCCGCTGTGGATAATCACCCGATCGCCGATCTCGACTCCGTCTCGGATCATCACCTGCGGGTAGAACCGGCAGTCAGCACCAATGCGACAGCCCTTGCCGATATACACCTGGGCGCCCACGATGCTTCTCGGGCCGATCGTCACACCCGCCTCGACAACCGAGAGCGGTCCGATCGCAACATCCTCTGCCAGTTGTGCGTCCTCTTGCACAATACTGGAAGGATGGGCACCAGGCATTGGGTGGTCCGGAGCAGAGAAGAGACGGAGGGCATGGACAAAAACCAGATGTGGATCGTTCGCCAGCAGCGCCGGTTTCGACCATGGCGGGCTTCCCTCACCGACAATCACGGCAGAGGCCCTGCTCGCCTCCAGCTTCGGAAGGTCGCGAGCATTCACGACAACGGTCAAATCTCCCTCACTCGCCTCACACAGTGGGGCGAGACGGTGGACCTCGATCTCACCGTTACCTACCAGCCGGCACTGTAGTTTTTCAGCCAGCTCCTTCAATTGCATCGCCGTAACTACTTCTTACTTCTTCTTGCTTCGGCGGGCGTTGTAGCGATCAAGGATCTCTTTGGTGAGGTCCGCCGCATCGTGGCCATAGATCACACCGCTCTGCCCCTTCTCGATAATGAGGGTAAATCCTTTCTCTTTGCCATAGTCCCGGATCACAACCGTAATATCTCTGAGCAGATCGTTCACCATCTCGCCTTCCCGCTTGGCCAGATCACGATTGAAATCTTCGGTGATCCGTTTCAGATCGCGAAGTCTGCGTCGGATCTCTTCTTCCCGGTCCTTCTTTGCCGCATCACTCAGGGCGGATGCCTGTTTCTGGAGATCTGTGTCCATCTGCTTGATCTCGGCCTCTTTCGCGCCGATCTCCTTCTGTTTCTCGGTCGCCTCCGCCTTCACCGCATTCATCGCTTCCTGCCCCTCTTTCGACTGTGAGATCACTGCCTGAAGGTCGACGAACCCGAGTTTTGACGGAGGTTCCGCAGCCCAACTGACGGAGGTTCTCAATACCACTACCGCCACAATACCCCAGAACACTCGCCATCGCCAACCGTACATGACACGCGCCATAGGTGATTTCCTCCTGATGCTCAACAGGTACTAAAACAACGATCCGACCGTCAAGTGCACGGCGCTACTCGACTCCCCCGGCTGCTTATCCAGGTTGAGACCCCATTCAACCCGCACCAGCCCAAAGGGGGTGGCAACACGAACTCCGCCCCCTGCGGTCGGCCGCAGATCCAGTGAGAGACTCTCCCCCTCTTTCCAGACATTGCCCGCATCGAAAAACAATAAGCCCTTCACACCCAGTGGCTCATAGATGGGAAACACTACCTCGTTATTGAAGTAGATGGCCTTGTTACCGCCGACCCGTTCCCCTGTTTCAGGATCGATAGGGCTCAGGTGAAAGGTCTTAAACCCTCGAACCGTGTTGGTGCCGCCGAGATAGATCCGTTCCGATGGTGGCAGGCTCTCCCCGCCGAAGGGCTCCACGACAATCAGGTTCCCTCGGATATGACCGATCAGCTTCCAGATCAGCGGCTGGTAGTAGCCCAGATCGAGGCTGAAGCGATTGAACTTTTTCTCTCCACCCAGAAAGGCCCCGGCAATCTGATACGTGGCAGCCCCACTGAAGCCTTTGGATGGATCACGGGGGTTGTCCCTCAGGTCCAGCGTAAGACCGAACGAGACTCTGCCGATGGTCGTCGTCCCTTCCTGGTCTTTGATCTCTTCCGGCGCATCCTCTTCGATATCAAAGAACTTATTCACCTCGTACCGATACCCGATAGAACCGAACAACTGCTTGTGAAGCCGTCGACCAAGGGCAATCGAACCGCCCTTGCTGTCCTGATTAAAGCCGGTCTGTTCATCGAAGAGCATGCGTTGATTAAAAATCGAGAAGTCAAACGAGGTCCCGGTATCCAGAACGTAAGGATCAAAGAAATTCAGGACAAACCGGCTTGCCCTGGCGCCCAACTGGGCTGTAAGCGACACTCGCTGTCCCAGTCCCAGAAAGTTATTCTGGGAGATAGAACCCGAACCCAAGATACCGTCAATCGAGCTGAAACCGCCCCCGATACTGAAGGAGCCGGTCGGTTTCTCTTTGACCAGCACATCGATATCCACCCGATCCTCGGCCGTGCCCCGACGGGTCTCGACCTTCACATCCTCGAAGTAACCAAGGTTAGTCAGATTCTGGCGACCGCGCGCCAGTAGACGGCTATTGTACAGGTCGCCCTCGTTCAAAGGGATCTCCCGCCGGACCACTTTATCTCTGGTTTTTGTGTTGCCTGAGATCTCAATACGCTCCAGAAAGGCCTGCTTCCCTTCACTGATCTCCATACCCACATCCACGATATGGTTCTCTCGATCGGTATTAATAGTCGGGGCGACATCCACGAAGAGATAGCCACGCTCCGAATACCGATCAGTGAGGGTCAGCAGGTCCCGCTGAAGCACCTCCCGACTAAAGACACCTTGTTTGGCGATCTGAAGCGGCTTCAACACCTCCTCTGTGGAAAAGACGGTATTACCCGTTACCCGCAGCTCTCCGACGCGGTATCGGGGGCCCTCTTCCACGCGAACACTGATATCGAGCTTCTGCTTTGCCTCGATCACCCGGATCTCCGGCTCCCCCACTTTAATGTCGAGATAGCCGTTATCTAAATAGAACGCCTTGATCCGATCGAGATCGCGCTGCAACTCATCCCGTTTCAGCGTCCCAAAAAAGAAGAACAGGAACAGTTCCTTGGTGGCCATACGCACCTTGATCTCCTGTTCGTCTAATCCTTTGGCCCCAAGGATCCGAATAGTGGAAATCTCAAACTTTTCCCCTTCTTTAATCTCGAAGGCGACTGAGATATCTCCCTCCGGGGTCTTATCTACCTGCTGGAGGATCTTTGCCTGGTAATACCCCTCTTCTTCATAAAGCAACCGAAGCCTTTCCACATTCGCCGAAACGGTCTGTAGATTGAATACTCCACCCTCAGCCAGGGTGAGTTTCTCTTTAAGCTTCTCGGTAGTAATCTGCTTATTGCCTCGAATCTTCACTTCCCGGATAGTCGGCTTTTCGGTGAGGATAAAGGTGATCTTCAGGCCCCCTTCAAAGACTTCAGCGTCCACAGCCACATCGTCGTAAAAGCCCAAACGGTAGACCGTCTTGACGTCCTCCCTGATTTTTTCCAGAGAGAACGGCTCACCGACCCTGGTTTTCAGTTTAAACCGGATCGTCGCCTCGTCGATCTTTCGGCTTCCCTTGATGTCGAGCTGTTTGACCGGTGCCTGTTCCTGGCCGTACGCCTTGCTGAAAGCCAACGCTAAAAACAGGAAGAGAAAGATGGAGAGGGACCTCGTGGCGAGAACCTTGACGCTATCCGCGAAGGAGTGCACCGAACGCTTTTACTCCTCGAATTTGGACGGGATACCTGCGCTCAGACTAAACGCGCTGACCTTACCACCTTCGTCGCGAAAACGCAAGGAGAAACTCGCCCGGACGGGCCGTAATCGAGGAGATATGGGGTGGAGAGAGGTGGGACTATTTAGGGGCTTCGAGGAGGCTGACCTCATCGAATACTAAGGTATCTTCCTCCAGTTTCACCCTAAGGACGCCCCCTCCTGCAAATCGTCCTTTTAACACCTCTTCGGCCAGGCGGTCCTCTACATAGCGCTGGATGGCACGGCGCAGCGGCCTGGCGCCGAGGGTCTGATCAAAACCCCGATTAATCAAAAACGTTTTTACGCTCTCATCGACCGTCAGTGAGATCTTGCGCTCCGCAAGCTGAAGCTGGAGGCGGGCGAGCATCAGATCTACAATCTTACAGAGATCATTCTTGTTCAACTGGTGGAAGACAATCACCTCATCGAGCCGGTTAAGTAATTCCGGATTGAAGACCCGCTTCAACTCACCCAGGACGGTCTCCTTCATCTTGTCGTACGTCACCGTCTCGTCGCCGCCCTTGGCGAAGCCCATTGTGGCGTGGAGACCGATCTGACGGGCGCCGATGTTGCTCGTCATGATCAGTATCGTATTCTTGAAGTCGACAATGCGGCCATAGCTGTCGGTGAGGCGACCATCCTCAAAGATCTGGAGGAGCAGATTAAACACCTCAGGGTGGGCTTTTTCTATTTCATCGAGGAGGATGACGGAGAACGGCCGGCGCCGCACCTTTTCAGTAAGTTGTCCAGAATCGTCGTACCCGATATATCCCGGAGGGGCGCCGATAAGGCGGGAGGTAGAGAAACGCTCCATGTACTCCGACATATCGACGCGGATCAGTGCATCCTCCGTTCCGAACAGGAATTCCGCCAGCGCCTTCGCCAACTCGGTCTTCCCCACGCCGGTCGGCCCAAGGAAGATGAACGATCCGACGGGACGACTTGGGTTCTTGATCCCGGCTCGCGAACGGCGAATCGCTCGGCTTACGCTCTCGATCGCCTCGGTCTGTCCCACGACCCGTTTGGCCAGATCCTGCTCCATCCGGATCAGCTTGGCCGATTCCTCTTCCTCAATCTGATACAGCGGAATACCGGTCCACTTGGAGACGATGTAGGCGACCTCCTCGGCCGTCACAACGGTCTTCTCCTTCGCCCTGGACTCCTTCCAGCGAGCCTTTTTTTCTTCCAACTCGGCCCTGAGCTTGCGCTCCGAGTCTCGGAGCCTGGCCGCAACCTCAAAGGCCTGCGTCCGGATAGCGTCTTCCTTCTGGGCCCGAAGGCGTTCGACTTCATTCTCCAGCTCGCGGAGATCCTGTGGCAACATCAGGGTTTTCAGTCGCGCCCGCGAGCCGGCCTCATCGATGACATCAATGGCCTTATCAGGCAGAAAGCGGTCGGCGATGTAGCGCTGAGACAAACGCGCAGCAGCCGTGACGGCCTCATCGGTAATGATTGCGCAGTGATGCGCCTCGTAGCGATCCTTGATCTCCCTGAGGATCCGGATCGTCTCCTCCACGCTCGGCGGCCCGACTTGTACCGCTTGAAACCGTCGTTCCAACGCCCGGTCCTTCTCGATGTGGCGGCGATACTCGTCGAGGGTGGTCGCACCGATGCACTGCAACTCCCCGCGCGCAAGCGCCGGCTTCAACATGCTGGATGCGTCGATCGCGCCCTCCGCGGCCCCGGCGCCCACCAACGTGTGTAACTCATCGATGAACAGGATAATATTCTGCGTCTGCTGAATCTCCTTGACGACGGCCTTCAGCCGCTCCTCGAACTGACCGCGATACTTGGTCCCGGCCACCATGCCGGCGAGGTCAAGCTGGACCACCCGCTTCCGAAGCAGGGTCTCTGGCACGTTGCTGGCCACGATCCGTTGGGCCAGCCCCTCCACGATGGCGGTCTTCCCGACGCCGGCCTCCCCGATAAGGACCGGGTTGTTCTTCGTCCGGCGCGAGAGAATCTGGATGACCCGCTCGATCTCGGTCTCTCGGCCGATGACGGGATCCAGCCGGTCTTGACGCGCCATAGCGGTCAGGTCTACACCGAACTCATCCAGCGCAGGCGTCCTGGTCGAGGCTGTGGGCTTGGAGGCCTGCTCACCCAGCAACTCCTGGGCCTGTGCCTTCGCTGAAGCCACGCTGACGCCGAAGTCCCTCAAAACCAGGGAGGCGATCCCTTCGCCCTCGCGGATCAGCCCCAGCAGCAGGTGCTCGGTCCCGATATAGTTGTGTCCGAGCGATCTGGCCTCAGAGATGGCATATTCCAGGACCTTCTTCGCCTGCGGGGTAAAGGGGATCTCTCCGGCAGGGCTGAACTCGGAACCGACCGAGACAATTTTCTCGATCTCACCCTTCACTGCGGAAATATTGACGTTCAGCTTCTTCAGGATCGCGACCGCGAGTCCGTCGCCCTCGCGGATCAGCCCGAGCAGCAGGTGCTCAGTGCCGACGAAGTTGTGTCCGAGGCGGATCGCCTCCTCCCGGGCCAGGATAATGACCTTGCGGGCTCGCTCGGTAAATCGTTCGAACATCTCTTCGCTCCCCCTCTTCAGCGCCCTTACATCACGAACATATTCAGTATAGCCAATCCTTCCGGAATTTCAAGCCTTCTCTGCTATTCGACCATCCAATATCGTCACGATCCGATCCGACCGATGGGCTAACTTCTCATTGTGGGTGACCATCACAAAGGTGAGGCCGCGCTCTCGATTCAGCCACTGGAGCAGCTCAAAGGTCGCATCGCCTGTCTTGGTATCGAGGTTCCCGGTCGGTTCGTCGGCAAGAACGACCTTGGGATCAACACCCAGGGCCCTGGCGATCGCAACCCGTTGTTGCTCCCCGCCGGAGAGCTCGGAAGGGCGATGCGAAAGCCTGGACTCGAGCCCCACGTCTCTCAGCAGGGACGCGGCGACCTCTCGCGCCTGTGGCCGATTCCGACGCGCCACCAGGAGCGGCATCATGACATTTTCCAGCGCGGTAAACTCCGGCAACAGATGATGGAACTGAAAGATAAAACCGACAGTCCGGTTACGAAAGCCCGCCAGTCGCCTATCGTCCATTTGTCCGAGACCGGCATTCTCATAGAAAATCTCACCTGCGGTTGGGCGATCCAAGGCGCCGAGCAGATGCAGGAACGTACTCTTGCCGGCCCCGGAAGGTCCCACGATTGCGATAAATTCTCCCTTTTCAATGCTGAGGTCAACACCCTTCAGGACCTCAACTGTTCCGCCATCGATCCGGAATGACTTATGGACGCCATCGGCCCTGATGAACTCACTCATAGCGGATCGCGACGACCGGATCAAGCCTGGCCGCCCGCCAGGAAGGGTAGAGCGTCGCGAGGAAGCTTAGGACCAGCGTTGAAGAGGCAATTAAGACAAGGTCGGTCCCTTTCATCAAGATCGGGAGGGCATCCAGCAGATAGACATCACCCTGGAGCCTGACGATTTTATAGGTTTCCTGCAGTTTACAGATCATGGCGCCCCCGGCAGTTCCCAACAGGGTACCGACAAGCCCGATCACCACCCCCTCCACCATGAAGATCAACATGATGCTCCTGGAGGTGGCGCCAATCGACTTCAAGATACCGATCTCCGCCCCCTTGTCCATCACCTTCATAATCAGGGTGTTCACGATGTTGAAGGCAGCCACGAGAACGATCATCGTCAGGATGATAAACATGGCGATCTTTTCCAGCTTCAGCGCAGCAAAGAGGTTGCGGTGCAACTGCATCCAGTCTCTCGCGACGTACGGGAACCCAAGGCGCCGCTGAATCTCTGTTCCAATCTCCTTGGCCTTGTATAGATCATCTACCTTCACCTCGATCCCTGTCACTGACTGTCCCATCTGGAAGAGCTGCTGAGCCGCCGAAATGCTGATATAGGCCAAGGCGCTGTCGTATTCATACATCCCCATCTCGAAGATCCCGGCGACGGTGAAACTTCGCATACGCGGCGCAAGCCCGAATGGGGTCAGCACATTTCCGAAGGGAGAAATCACATTTACTCGCCCGCCGAGCCCAACCCCGAGGTTTGTGGCCAGCGCGCGCCCAATAATGATCCCCTCGGGATCAAGATGCCATCCGCCTCCCTCAGCCGATCCTTTCAGCCGCGCCGGATCGATCTCGGTAAAGCTCCTGGTCAGCGTCGTGACCTCCTGCGCCGAGTCGAGGTCGATACCGCGAAGGACCGTCCCTGCCGCCCCTCGACCGGTGCTCAGCATCACCTGGTGGTAGGTGAACGGCGAAACGGCCACCACGTGCGGAACATCGCGAACCCGT
Organism: Candidatus Methylomirabilis sp.; assembly: GCA_002634395.1. Classification (GTDB taxonomy): domain Bacteria; phylum Methylomirabilota; class Methylomirabilia; order Methylomirabilales; family Methylomirabilaceae; genus Methylomirabilis; species Methylomirabilis tolerans. Next base: position 10,616 of record NSJM01000003.1, on the reverse strand, counting down.
GTAAGCGTCTGAGTCGGCTCCTCTATTCCTCGATCCCCAGCGCGTATGATCCAGAGGTGGGCATTGGTCCCGAGGATCTTGCCTCGAAGGTCGCGCTCAAACCCGCTCATCACCGCCAAAACGACAATGAGCGCCATCACGCCAAGAGCCACGCCGCCGATGGAGATCAGTGTAATCAGGGAGATAAATGCCTGTCCTCGCCTCGCCTTTAGATATCGAAGCCCTACGAATAGCTCAAACGGCATCGGTACTACCCGATTCGCCTTGAGCGGGTTTCAGGAGAGGGAAGAGGATGACATCACGAATGGATGGGGAGTCGGTGAAGAGCATGGCCAACCGATCGATGCCGATCCCTTCACCGGCCGTCGGAGGCATCCCGTACTCCAATGCCCGCAGAAAATCCTCATCCAGGCCATGGGCCTCAAGATCACCTTGATCCCGCTGCCGCAACTGGTCAAGAAAGCGAGCGCGCTGCTCGCGCGGATCGTTCAGCTCGGAGTAGGCATTGGCGATCTCCATTCCGCCGATGAACAACTCAAACCGCTGAACCGTCATCGGCTCCCCTTGTTTCGCTTTGGCCAAGGGGGAAAGCTCCGTGGGGAAATCAATGATAAATGTGGGCTGGATGAGCTTCGACTCCACCAGGGCGTCGAACAGCTCAGCCAGTACCTTCCCCCTACCACAACCCGGCAAGATGTTCACCCCGTAGCGTCCGGCCGTCGCGCGCACGTCCTCTTCTGTCTTCAGGGTCTCTGCATCAAGTCCAGCCACCTTGACGAGAGCCTCCTCCAGCGTGAGCTTCGGCCAGGGCGGAGCAAAGGAAATCTGCTGCCCCTGATAGGTCACCTGCTGATCTCCTGTGATCTCCTTGGCCAGATGAGCCAGCATCTCTTCCGTCATTGCCATCAGATCCTGGTAATCGGCATACGCCTGGTAGAACTCCAACATCGTGAACTCTGGGTTGTGCTGGGTGGAGATACCCTCATTCCGGAAGTTCCGATTAATCTCGAAGACCCGGTCGAACCCTCCCACCACGAGCCGCTTCAGATAGAGTTCGGGGGCAATCCTCAGGTACAGCGTAAGGTCGAGGGCGTTGTGATGCGTGACAAAGGGGCGCGCCATGGCGCCACCGGCCATCGGCTGCATCATGGGGGTCTCGACTTCCAGGAACCCCCTCAAGTCGAGGAAGCGGCGAATCTTCGTGATCAAGCGGCTGCGTTTCCTGAAGGCGTCTGCCACCTGGCGGTTGACGATGAGATCCAGGTAGCGCTGGCGAAAGCGGGTCTCCACGTCGGTCAGTCCATGCCACTTCTCCGGCAGCGGCCGCAGCGACTTCGACAGAAGTTGAATCGACCGGGCTCGCACCGTCAGCTCCCCCGTCCGCGTCCGAAAGAGCTGGCCCTCTACCCCCAGGTAATCGCCAACGTCCAGCTTCTTACAGAGGTCATAGGGTGTCGCGCCCAGCACGTCCCGCGAGAGATAGATCTGCATCTTCCCGGAGCGGTCTTGAAGGTGGGCAAAGGTGATCTTGCCGTGATGGCGCAGAGACATCAGGCGGCCGGCAATGGCCGCCTCCGGCGCCGCATCGGTCTCTTCAGGGAGGACGGCGCACTCCCGGTGAAGGTCGGCCGCGAGGTTTCGGACCTCGAAGCGAGCCGGATACGGGTCCATACCGGCCGCTTCAAGCTCCGCCAACTTCCGCAATCGCTCGCTGATTAATGAATGCTCTTCGCTCACCTAACCTCCTATCGAATCGGTCCGATTATAGGGAGTGGGGGTAACGAGTGTCAAGGTACTTCAGACCTCAAGGCTTAGCCGAGCGATCAGTAAGAGGCGACCACTCTGAGGGTTTTCAACTGAGACCGAAAGAGACAGGAGACACAAAGGGAGAAATCGAGGGTTGGAGGGACGATACGCCGGGTCGCCACTACTGGGCTTTCCCGCATTCGAGGAACGTCGCGATCTGCTCTTCCATAGCCAACCCCTGACTCACCAGCAGTTGTCCAAGCGGCTGCGGAATTGGACCCTGAAGCGTCAGGGTTTGTGCAAGTTGCTCCGGCTGCATGACCTTAGCGTCAATCAGGATCTGGCCAAGCCGTCTGCTCATGAGAGTTCCGGGCTATTAGACATCGCTCTTCTCGTCCACAGTGGCTTGATCGAGATCGATCTCCCGGAGACCGGGGAGGACCTCGCGAGGCGTGTACCGCGCCACCGTACGCATCTGCCGGACGACCCTGGTGATAGTCTCAACAGCCGCTTCAACGTGCGCCACAGCCTTAGCCTTGGTCTCTGCTGTGACCCCTTCGCCGGTAAGCCGCGCCAGGCTGAGAAGGATAATATTCAGGGGATTCAGGATCTTATCGCTCGCGGTCACAGCCATTTCCCGGATCGCGGTAACCTGGTCCGCCTCCCTGGCCCTGGCGCGCAGTATCCGGACCTCCAGCGCCCGGGAAACCGCCACCTCCAGCAGACCCAAGTCCTCAAGCGGCTTGTGCAGGTAGTCGAAGAGGACCCCCTTTCGCATCGCCGCGATGGCGTTATCGAACGATCCGTACCCGGTGAGCACGATGACGGGAAGATCGGGGTCCAGGCTCCGAAGCTTCTCAAGCAGTCCCAGGCCATCCAGGCAAGGCATGGCCATGTCGGTGATGACGACGTCCGGAACGGCCTTGCGCGCCAGCGTCACGGCCTCCTCCCCGTTCCCGGCTTCCTCGACCATATATCCCATCCGCCTTAAGCGGCGCGAGAGTAGTCTGCGGATCTCCGGATCGTCATCGACTAACAGAATACGCGCGTCCTTCATACCCGGTCACCCTGATTATCATCCCGGAGGGAGCATGGCAAGGCAATCGAGAATCGGGCGCCCCTTCCATCAGTCGTCGGGCTCTCCATCGTAAGCGCTCCCCCATGCTCCTCAACAATCCCATGGCAGATGCTCAGACCGAGACCCGTTCCCTTGCCGACCTCTTTCGTCGTAAAAAAGGGATCAAAGATCCGCGTCTGCAGATCCGAGGGGATGCCGGGGCCGGTGTCGGTGACACTAAGCCCCACCCGGCCGCCGGCAGCCAGTTCGGTGCGGATGGTGATGGTCCCCGCCCCATCCTCTTCCATGGCGTCACGCGCGTTCGTGACCAGGTTCAAGAACACCTGCTCGATCTGCATCGGATCGGCCCAGACCGGTGGAAGTGCAGGGAGTAGCTCCTGGACTACGGCAATATTTTTGGTCTTGAGCTGCTGGGCAAGAAAGGTGAGCGCATCCGTTACCACCCGGTTCAAGTCCGTAACCTCTCGCTTCCCCCTGGACTGGCGAGAGAAGTCACGGAGGTGGTTAATGATGGCCGCCATTCGGGTGGTCTGCGCCTCGATCCGCCGCAGGTCCTCACGGATCTCCTCGCAGGCTACCCGCTCGTCGGCCAGCAGCTCCTGGGCATAGCCCCGAATGACCATCAGGGGCTGGTTCAGCTCGTGCGCTACCCCGGCAGCCAGGGTCCCCACGGCGGCCAGCTTCCCCGACTGGATGAGCTGGGCCTGCGTTTGCTGGAGCGCCATGGTTCGTTCCTCCACCTTCCGCTCCAACTCATCATGGAGCCGGGCGTTCTCGATAGCGATGGCTAACTGCTCCCCGAGGGGAACGAGAAGGTCGAGATCGCCCTCAGTATAACGACCAGGCACGACATCGTCCAGAAAGAAGGCGCCAACGACCTCCCCCTTCACGATCAACGGGAGACGGGCGGTAGAGCGCATCCCTTCGCTCAGAACGATCTCATCTTCGACGAACAGCCGCGTCTCGGCCAGGTCCGATTCGATATGGGGTTGCCGGTGCGTCATGACCCACTCGATGCCGGTGCCTTTCTGACTCGACCACACCTTTCCAACTTTGGCCGTGCCGGGTTGATCGGCCGCAAGCTGCAAGACCCTGAGCCGCTTTCCTGGGGTCTCAGGGACAATAATCCCCATCCGGGTGAATGGCAGGAACGGCTTCAACTCCTCGGCAAAGGCGTTGTAGACCGCGTCAAGATCGAGCGATGAGCTGATCACCGTAATAAGCCGATTAATCGCCGCGATTCGCTCAGCCCTCTGGGCAGCAGCGTCGTAGAGCGTCTTTTTCTCAATGGTTGAGGTCTCCAGCCGCTCGGCCATTGCGTTGAAGGCGACAGCCGCCTCCCCCAGCTCACCGCCGGTATTCACATCGACCCGCTGGGAGAGATTCCCCTCGGCCAGACGACGACTCCCTTGTGCGATGGCTCGGATGGGACGGCTTAACCAGCCGGAGAATAGAGAACTCAAGGCAACAGCTCCGACTGCGCCCAGAAGAACAGCGGCAAGGGTCGTCGTCTCAGCCTGGCGGCTCAGGCCGGACGCGCGTTGCGCCAGTGTTTTGATTTTACTCAGATGGATTTCCTGGAGCCGCTGCAGCAGAGGCTCTGCATGATCACTCATGCGAATCAGCCCCTCTATCATCGCACGCGTATCGCGATGTGTCAGAGGGTCTGGCGCAGCCAGCACTTCCTGGCTGCGCGCCTCAATACGAGAAGCTGTGCCCCTCAGCGCCTCGATTGCCTGTCGCTCCTCTGCGCCCTGAGATGGCGTAGCGGCTAGTGATCTGAATGCCGCTTCAAAATGGGCCGCGTATCGCTCGACCTGCATCCGCTCTTTGAGACCTCCGGCAACCATGTAGTCTTTCATCGCCAGCATAAGCTGATCCCTTGAAAGCTTCAGATTCACCGCGTGTTCCAAATCGAGCACTGTCTCCTCATGGATAGTTGACAGACCCTGGCGGATGGCGCGGGATGCGATCAGACCAATGCTCGTAAAAGCGACAAAGAGGATCAGAATCCCACCGAACGCCAGGACAAAGCGCGCACGGATACTCCAGTCCCGAATCCGCCTCATGCCGCTGTTCCACTGGCAGGCTCCGGGACCTCCGGCAGCTCACCCGGCTCCACCACGGCGGGATCACGCCAGCCGCACACCACCTCATCCCGCAGGACGGCGCACGCAGTTTGTAGCGACAGTGCAGGCTTGTATGGTCGTGCGGTCCTCAGCGCATCGAAGATGTCGATGATCCGTAGAATCCTCGCGGTGAGCGGGATCGCCTCCCCCGCGAGGCCGTCAGGGTAACCGCTCCCATCCCACCGCTCGTGGTGATAGCGGATAATCGGTAGAACTCGCCGTAACGATCGTCGCGACAGGCAGATCCGCTCGCCGATCACCGGGCGCTCGCGCATAATCACCCACTCCGCCTTGTTGAGGCTACCTGGTTTCAGGAGGATCGCATCCGGGATCCCGATCTTCCCCAAGTCGTGCAGGATTCCGCCTCGATCCCTTGGATTCTGGCTTCTTCCACCCCTGGAGCGGTGAGCAAGACGATCGGCACCAGGCGGGTCGACGCCTCCTGTTTCAGGCGGCGGCAGACCCCATAGCCATCCAGCTTCGGCATCATGATGTCCAGGAGGATCAGGTCCGGAGTGAAGGCGGCCACCTGAGCCATGGCCTCCAGGCCGTTAGCGGCCACCACAACCTCATACCCCTCGACCTGCATCAGGGCCGTCAGCAACTCAACGTTCTGCGCGTTATCATCTACGACGAGGACCGTCTGATTCGCCATGACTCCCTCGGATTGTTCAGAAAATCGCCCACGACTGAAATCCCCCCGTATCCCCCTTTGCTAAAGGGGGGCACGCGTCTGTCGAGTCTATTGTATCGATTGAGTCTTCGGAGCGCCTCAGGAGCGGTCTTCAGGACCCATGATCAGGACTCGATAGCCCAGGGAGGCCAGTCGTTCCGCTGCGGTCTTGGCCTCGGCGCGTGAAGTAAACTGTCCGACCCGGATTCGATAATACACCTCTTCACCAACCAGAGCTTTCACGAGGTGAACGCCAGCAGCCTTCTGCTCCAGCTCTGCTTTCAGCGCGAGCGCATTCGCCTCTGCGGCAAATGAGCCGACCTGTATCGAATACCGGCCAGGGCTCACGCTACCTTGTGGCGCCTGGGTAAGGCGAACTCTGACCGGCACCACCCCGGGTCCTATTACACCGAGCAGCGTACCGGAGGCATACGACAGGTCGATAACCCGCCCATCCACGAACGGCCCCCGATCGTTGATCCTGACCGTAAGGGACCGGCCATTATTGAGATTGGTCACCTCCACCCAGCTTCCAAGCGGGATCTCGCGGTGGGCCGCCGTCAGTTGATACATATCGTAGACCTCGCCATTGCTGGTGCGGCGACCATGGTACGGATGACCATACCACGACGCCAGCCCCTTCTCGCCGGACGGATCCTCCCAGGCGCGCGGCCCTTGGCCGAACAGCGCACACGACGTCAGGAATACGAGGCAGAGCAGCGGGAACGTAAGTATCGCGGGTCGTCGTATGATCAGCACCGGTTCACCTCCTCATCAGTTCCGCGAACGGATCTTCGAGATATGACGTCAGGATGCGCTGCAGGACACGACTTCGCCACAGCGCGTGTCCGCTGGGGCCGGACAGATGCGGGATCTCTCCAAGGACCGGAATCGGCAAGAGGCGGCGGAGAGCCGAAAGATTTGCCGTCCGAGCGGCCGAGCGCTCGTCGCTGGGGCAGTTCAGGATTGCCCCTGCTACCATGACGCGGGCATGAAGCGCGGCGTCAACGGTCAATCTGGCATGGTTCAGCGCACCAAGCCTGGACCCAATTACAACGAGTAGAGGGAGTTGCAACCGGATTGCCAGATCGAGGAACGACACCTTTTCGGTGATGGGCACCAACAGGCCGCCGGCCCCCTCCACCAGCATCACCGTATGCCGATCGGCGAGACGATCAAAGCATGTCAGTACACGCTCGACATCGATGGATCGTCGTGACTGTTCAGCCGCAACCATAGGGGCCAACGGCTCGCGGAAGCGATACGGATTGATCAGGTCAAGGGCGTCCCGCAATCCTGCCGCCTCACGCAGCGCGAGAGCATCCGGCGGCCGCAGGCGCCCATTTCGGGTAGGGCAGCCGGTCTCGACCAGCTTCATCACCCCAACGTCGATCCCCCTCATCCGCAGGGCATGCGCAAGCCCGGCCGTGATCAGCGTCTTCCCAACGCCCGTATCCGTCCCGGTCACAAAAAGACCCTCGCCCATCGCGCCTTTCATCTCTCCGTTGCGGCCCTGATGGAGTCACCGACAATGCGAACCATCCTGACGATGTCTCTTTGAGAGATCGACAGGGGCGGCATCAGCACGATGACGTTGCCCAGCGGTCGGATAATCAGCCCTCGCCGCCGGGCCTCGAGGATCGTCCGAATTCCGATCTTCGCCTCATAGGGGTACGGCGTTCCCTGGGCCGGATCGTGCATCAGCTCGATCCCCACCATAAACCCCACCTGTCGGATGTCGCCCACATGCGGCAGCGATCGCAGCGATTCGAGTTCCCGACGGAGCAACGCGATCTTGGGCTGTAACCGCTTGAGGGTCTGGTCCCGCTGAAAACACTGGAGGTTCGCGAGAGCCGCGGCGCAGGCCAGCGGATTGGCGGTGTAGCTATGCCCATGAAAGAAGGCTTTTTTGTTTTCATAGGGGGCGCAGAAGCCGTCGAAGATCTGCTGCGTTGTGAGCGTTGCGGCCAGCGGCAAGTAGCCGCCGGTCAGCCCCTTCGCGAGGCAAAGCAGGTCCGGCGTGACCCCCTCCTGCTCGCAGGCAAACATCGTCCCGGTCCGGCCGAAACCGGTGGCGACTTCGTCCACGATCAGGAGGACATTGTACTGCGAGCAGAGCGATCGCACGGCATTGAGAAAGCCCGGCGGCGAGGGGAGCATCCCGGCTGCACCCTGCATCAAAGGCTCCATCACCAGACCCGCCACCCGATCATGATCGCGCGCCAGGATCGACTCCAGTCGCACAAGCGGGTCGAGCCGGCGGCGGCGGTCCCATGGCGCCCGATACGGCGACGGAATCCGCCGGATCGGGAAGAGGAGCGGCCGGTAAAGCTGATGGAACAGATCGATCCCGCCTACGCTGACCGCGCCCAGGGTGTCGCCGTGATACGCCTCTTCCAGGGCGATGAACCGCCTCTTACGGCGAAACGTTCCGCCTCGCTGCTGCCAGTACTGAAACGCCATCTTGAGCGCGATCTCGACGGCAGTCGAGCCGTTGTCGGAGTAAAAAACCTTGGTGAGCCCTTTCGGGGCGACCAGGACAAGCGCCCTGGCCAGGTCAATGGCGAGCGGGTGCGAAAGCCCCAGAAAGGTGGTGTGCGCGATCTTTCCGAGTTGGGTACGGATGGCCCGATCGATGACTGCGTTGCGGTGGCCATGGACCGTCACCCACAGCGAGGAGACGCCGTCCAGGTAGGAACGCCCATCCACGTCGATGAGGGTACTCCCCTCGCCCCGTTCGATGATCGGGTGGCGCTCCTGCAGCCAGTCCTGCATCTGGGTGAACGGGTGCCAGACGTAGCGTTTGTCATCCTGCCGGAGCCGATGGCTGCGTGAGGCCATGGCGAGGGTCAGAGCGCAGCGCCTGTGGTGAGGCCTGTCGAAGCGGTGGGGGCGTGGCGTTCCGAAGCGAGCAACGATTCGCCACAATCAAGCCCCAGATCATGAAACATCTTGAGGTCGTCGCTTACGCTTCGGTTCCTGGTGGTCAGGAAGTCGCCCACCATGACCCCGCTTGCGCCGGCAAAAAAGATCATCGGGTGCAATTCGCCCAGCAGCGCTCTGCCGGCACAGATGAAGATATTCTTGGTCGGGAGGATCCAGCGAAAGAGGGCAATGACCTTCAAGATCTCGCGCGGTGAGAGCGGGACGATATTCGCCAGGCTGGTCCCATCGACAGCGATCAGGAAGTTCAGGGGGACCTCGTCGACGTCCAGCTCTTTCAGGGCAAAAGCCAGCTCGGCGCGATGTCTGGGGGCCTCACCCATCCCGAAGACTCCTCCACTGCACGCCCTGATCCCTGCGGCCTTGGCCGCCTTAATGGTCGCAACCCGCTCGTCATAGGTGTGGGTCGTGCAGATGTTCGGAAAGTAGGAGCGGCCGGTTTCCAGATTGTGGTTGAACGTCGTGAGGCCGGCCGCCTTGAGCTGTCGGAACTCCTCGCCGCCCATAATGCCGAGCGAGGCATGCCCCTCGACCAGACCGTCCTGCGCAATGGCCCGAATCCCCTCGACAAGCCGGTGAAAATCTTCGGACCCGGCAGTATAGCCGCGCCCCGCGGTCACGACTCCAAGCGCAACGGCACCGTACGCCCGCACCTGCCTTGCAGCCATCACCATCTCATCGGAAGCGATGACGTCGTACCTGGTCACATCGGTGGCTTGGCGCGCCGACTGGCTGCAGAAGCTACAGTCCTCCGGGCAGCCGCCGCTCTTCGCGTTGACGATGCCGCACAGATGGATCCGGTTGCCGAATCGATTCAGCCGGAGACGATTCGCCGTCTGAAACAACTCATAGACGTCATAATCGGACCGTTCGAAGAGTTCGACGGCCTCCTCGAACGTCGGCGTCCCTCCGGCGAGCACCCGCTCGCCGATCCGCCGCACCCGTTCCGTCATACCGTCTGACTGCACAGCTTCGATACCTCCACGCCGGCACTCCGGCTTTATCCTCGCGTGGTCTCCTTCGGAAGCGCGGACCTGACGGCAGAGCGAACCGTTCTGGCGATGACCACCGCACGCTCTGCTTCGGTACGCGTGATCGGCTCCCAGTCACCAGGGTAGCGTGCTTCAATAGCATAGCGGTTGATCACGACGATCTCCTTCAGCGGAATAGTCAGAGATCCTGTTTCTGGCACAAGACGCAGCAACTCCGCTAAGTCGTGGGTTTTCGGAAATGGCACCGTATGAAATGTCAGAAGGGCCTTGAGGTACTTCTCCGCGCACTGCTGCGCATGAAAACAGACTGTGGTCAGCGGGCAATGCTCGTGCAGCGTGAGTGTATGTTGCGCATTGGTAAGATCCTCCTCAGCTCTCTCGATCCATTGCCGGACTAGGTGCAAGATCTCAGGCTGCCCGCTCATACACAACCTTCCCTTCGAGTAGGGCAGGCCGGATGATCGTTCCCACGAGTTCTCGGTACCGTGCCACGTCCTCCGGAGTAACGACAATTACATCCTTAGGCAGTCCGACGTCGGCAAGCGCCAGGTCAATTTCTACAGCCTGCTGTCGCTTACCGCCGGAAACCTCCATGACCACCAGTAAGTCTACATCGCTGTCCGGCCCGGCAGTCCCGCGCGCATGGGAACCGAACAGGATGATCCGTTCAGGCTGGAATCTCTCCGCGATCCTCCGGATCATCTCCTCGATCCTGTCCTTGGTTGTCGTATGATCAGGACGCGGTTCCATCGGTCCGTGCCTCCTGCTTCAATTCTACAAGGCGTAGAAAAATACTCGGCAACCGCTTTCCGTATTCTCCTTAAAATACCAGAAACGACCAAGCTGCTTGCGAGGGGTACTTCGACTCATGGCGTGCACAAATGAAATCCAGAAATAACTTCGAGGCTGATCAGATGAGCGTTATATGGTGGGCGGTACTGGGATCGAACCAGTGACCTCCGCCGTGTGAAGGCGGCGCTCTCCCGACTGAGCTAACCGCCCAATCTGTCGGGTAGCTTATTCTACATCCCACCCAAAATTAGTCAAGTAATTCT
>NSJM01000083.1 GCA_002634395.1 Candidatus Methylomirabilis sp. | reverse complement strand
TGTTTCAATCCACGCCCCCGCGCGGGGGGCGACGGTTCTTCTTTAAATCCGCGCCACGCCTGCGAAATCTAGCGCGTTTATGCGAACCCCCGCTCTGCGACCTCTCGTATCCGCGCACAAGACGGTGGTCTCCAAAAATCTGTAGGATTCATAAGGAGATCCGGCGCCGCGAATCCCCCAGAGTTTTCCTGTCAGCTTGGGGTTCGCGCAAGCCTCAATCCACTCCACGCTAAAAGACAAGGGGACCCTCCTGATCGAGCGTAGGCTTAGCACCCACGTGCTCCACGCGGTGCTTCCAGTTTGCGCCGAGGAAATAGAACCGCAGGCTGTCCTTTTCCGGATTCATCATCGCAATGAGCTTTTCGCGGAGCTTCGCCCATTGAGCGGGATCGACAATGCACTCAAAGACCGAGAACTGCACCCGCTGCCCCCAGTTCTGACACGTCTTCGCGATGTTTCGCAGACGCTTTCGACCTTCCGCGTCCTGGGTGTTCACGTCGTAACTCACCAACACAAACATCGTCTACCCTCATCGCCTGATATAAGGCGGGTACCCGTCCAGGTCCCCGCGGATGTGGCGCGCGAGCAGCAAAGCCTGCGCGTGCCACAGGAGACCCAGGACCATCTTCTCCTGGAGGAATGGATGCTCCACCTCCTCCTGCTTCCGTTTCTGATAGGCCAGGATCACCTCCTTTCGTGTGTCGTCAGTCATCATCACGGCGCCGGATTCGAGCCGCTCGAATCCTTTGGCCTTCACCTGACCGAGGTTGATGAGCGACAGGGCCAGTCGGTCCGCCACCACGGCTCGGAACTCTTCCAGGAGGTCCAGTGCAAGCCCCGGTCGTCCCGGGCGATCACGGTGCAGAAATCCAACCGCGGGGTCGAGTCCCACGCACTCCAGCGCCGCCCGGATATCGTGCAGAAGCAGGGTGTACAAGAACGACAACAGACAGTTGGTCGGGTCGAGGGGTGGTCGGCGATTGCGGCCCTTGAACCGGAACGCTTCATCGTCCGACGTAATCAGCGCATTGAAGGCACCGAAATAGACAGCACCGGCTTTGCCCTCGATACCGCGAACCTCATCCAGCGACAGAGCAGGGCGTTCGAGCCGCCGCAGGCAATCGGCCAGCCGCAGGGCCGCCGCCCGAAGAGGCTCATCTCGTCCATCGTCTCCGTGATCGCGGGCAGCCCGCAGCAGGACATTCCGCGCGTTGGCCAACTTACCGGTGAGCAGATATCGCGCCATCGCGGCGCTGCGCTCTAGGTCGTCGGCCCATCGGTACTGCTCGCGACGCAGCAGCACATTGCCCGATACCGGACCCTGCACGCGGGCCAGGAACCGGCCGTTCTCGGTCAGAAACGATAGTGCTACCCCGTGCTCCGCGCAGTGACCGAGGAGGAACGGGCTACACAGGACGTTGCCGAAGCAGACGATCCCGCCCAATGTGTGGATAGGGATGTGAGCCTTGTCAACCCCCTCGACTCGCACCTGCACGCACTCCCCCTCTTTTGAGAGGTACGTGCTCTGGGTCGTGACAAACAGGGTATTCAGATGTTTCTTCATGGCGCTTCCAAGACCTTCGCCAGATACCGGGCGACCCGGTTGCTACGGCCGCCGACCTTTCGCGGGAGGCAGACCTCCACCAGCGAGCAACTGTCGCACTTAGGGGCGTACTCGGGCGGCGGGGTGCGCCCGTCCACCAGCATCCGATGCACGGCCGCCGCGACTTCTTCGGTTTCCCGACGTAACTCGTCACCGATCGCGACGACTTCCCGTCGCTGTTCCTTCCCATAGAAGAGCGCGCCCTCTGGCACCGAGACGCCCAGCATCTCCTCCAGACAGAGCGCCTGAGCACAGAGCTGCACCCGGTCCCAATCTTCCTCCTTCCTCCGACCCCGCTTGTGCTCGACCGGATACGGCTGCCATGCGCCGTTGGCCTGACGATGAAACTCCACTACGTCGGCTTTCCCCGTAAGCCCAAGCCGCAGGCATCGGATCGGCAGCGCGAACACCCGTCTTACGTCCCGCCGCTTCTCCGACCCGCCCTCATCCACTCGCTCGTGGAGTAACCGCCCCTCGGCGGTGAGCCGACTCTCCTCCCAGATCTGCTCTACGTGGATCAGTGCACACTGCCTTGGACAGACGGAGTAATGGCGAAGCGCTGAGAGCGGGATGAGGTCGGCTTCGGCGTGCATGCTCTTATAACTTCACCTGGAGCTCGACGGCTGCTGGCACCGCCGCTTTGTCCACGCTCACTTTATAGTCGGCGAAGCTTCGTGCTGGCGGTTGCTTGGATCCTTGCGGCGCGGTCGGGTTGCCGGACCGCTCGACCTTGACGAGGTCAAAGAGCCTCTGAGCCGGAGCGTTGCCGAGGGCGCTCTCGTGTTTGAAGACGAATAGGTTACGGGCGCTCATTTTGCCCCGGGCCGCCGAGCGGTCATGGTCGAACATCACCATCAGTGCTTGCCAAAGAAACTCAAGGTCGGCATCGGTGAAGCCGGTCTTCGCTGCCAGTGGCGCGGAGACAAATCCTTCGGCCCGATACAAGGCGTAAGGCACGATGTGCTTGCGGCCCATCTCTCTATCTTTCTTCTCAAAATCACTCTCCTTGGTCACGGCCATGCGGGTGATGGTGACCTCAAGCGGCACAATCGGGTCGATGCTTCGAGCAAAGTTCACCTGCACCGGACCGCGTACCTGGCCACAGTTGACCTCGGTCGTCATCACGGCGCCAAACGCCCGTATGTCGAAGAAGTTCCCGCACATCCACGCCGTCACGCGGTGGGTGTCTTCCTCTTTCTTCGGCAGCTTCTTAGCCTCGGACTTCAGGCCGCAAGCTTTGTAGGCCATCGCGTGGCGCTGGTTGAGGATTGCCCTCTCCTGTACGTAGATATTGAACCCCTCTTCGCCGGTCTTGGCGATCTCGACGAAGTTCCGGATCTTGCGCTTGAGGCACACGTCGGTGATGAGCCCATGGCTCGTCTCGGGGTCGATGCGGGGCATGTTTCCCGCGTCGGGATCGCCGTTAGGGTTCCCGTTCTCCACGTCAAAGAGGTAGACAAACTCGTAGCGGTTTTGGACGGTATGGCTCATGGCTCACTCCTTCTCGCTCTTGCGGAATAGGGCGTTTCGTTGATGGTAGTACCCGAGCGTGAACAGACCCTGGTCTTCTAAGGACAGGTGATTCGGTAGCTCATCGATTTCATCCACGACCTCAGCGATAAGCTTGTCAGTGTATCCTCCATACTCGGCCTTGCTGATGTGGTGTTGGCCCAGCCTAAGAAGCTGAGGGAAGACGGCCGCCGGCGTCGCGGAGGCGGCACCGAAGTACCGGTCGCGGATAGTGGCTGTCGGGTTGGTGGCATCTTTCTGCGCCTTCTCCAGCAGGGCGAACAAGCGGCCCAGCCGGTAGGCAGGATTTCTTCGCTCAATGTCGAGTGACATGGACACCTCCATCTGATGGTTGCGGACAAGGTATGCCTTGAGAATGGCCGCTCGAAGGTAGTTGACGACGTGATCTGCTCGGATGCGACCGAGAATTGTGGTGAACAGACTCCGCGGGTAGGGCAAGCCCGTAAGGACCGACCGGGTGAGTGCTCCCGCTAAGAGCGGTGGCACGTTCTTGTTCTTGCGTAGTGCGGCTGTCTCCAGCAATATCTGCCAGAATGGTGGATATTCGGGATCTCCCTCGAATTGACGCTCAACCTCCATAGCGCGATAGTGTCGCCCAAGGTGCAAGACTAGTTGACCGAAGGTTGAAACGTTCCAGAAACGCACCGCCAGCCGCGCCTTATTGGGCGAAAGTCCAAGTACGTAGAACCGTGCGTCGGAATCCAGGGAGGCATCCACCTCCCTCAGCGGACGTCCCTCCTTGGCGGCCTTAAGCACTTCGCGAACCAGGGCCGTCGTCGCCGGATCGTCCAACGGCTCGCCAGGATCCTCGGTGTTGGCCTCCAGCGACGGGTTGAAGAGCGCGGCCAGCAGGTCCTCGGCCTTGGTTGATCGCTCGGCCCAAAACACGGTAGTCGCATCACCAATTCGGATCCGCTGACGACTCCCTGCCCGGAGTAAGTGGTTTAATGCTGTTGAGTACGCGAAAGCGGCATGCTCACTGACGGGCGCATTGATGCTCTTCGACTTGCCGTAGGATTCATATGCATTCTCGTTGAACGACACGAGGGGAGCTTGAACGCTGCTTGCACCTTTGATGGGGGGATGAAGTACGGCGACGCTCTTTTTTTCTCCTGTAACCAAACACCAGGCCGTAGGGCCGTCAAATCCGGATTCAAAGCGTCGTAACCAGGCTTCCCGGAGCATCGGTCGCTCGTGGAGGTACTCCGAATCTTCCTCCAGTCGGAATACCAGGTTACTGTCAGAAATGGCTTGCCATCCAGAGAGTGATGGGGCACGGGAGGGGGACCACTTTTCGAGAAAAGCCACCAATGCGTTGATGCCCCCATCTCTTGTTTCGGCGGCGATCTCGCGGTGAAGCGCCAAGAACACCTCGAAGTAGCGAACGAAGCGCTCTGGATCGCTCGTAAGCTTCTCATGACTCCCGGCTCCCAAGACGTAGCCGGTGTTATCCCACAGGAAGTTCGCAAGAGGATTCCCCGTCCGGATGACAGATGCTGGAACCGTGATCCGTTTGGGCCTTAGCTTTCCGCTCTCGTCTTCCCGAAGATCGACTATTCCGGCGAGTTCTCCCGTCTTAGACAAGACAGCGCAGAAAGAGATCTTCTGCTCTGAGAAGCCAAAGGGAGGGATTCCTGATGCCGGATCTCTTGCCTGTCGCTCGTAGTAGTCAGTCAGTGCCTGGAGGATCATGCCTTCACCTCCTCGGCACCAAATGCCGGGACGGTGATGACACCGTCCAGCATCTCAACCCGGAAGAATCGGGGCTCCATGCCGGCCTCGAAGTCAATGTCGTGGAGCATCCAGCCGAGATCGCGCTTACCCCCGTGCGCGGATAGTGAAACCGCGTCGTCCGCGGGGCCAAAGAAGGCAGCGAACTCGCGGCAGCCAAGGTACGGCCGGTGGAAGCACTGGCCCTTGGCCACCCGACGGTTGAAGGTGTCGAGGTGCTTCCCGTCGTTGTCCTCGGGGCCCGCCTTGTCCGTTAGTTCGAAGTGGGCCTCGATGACATAGGCCACATCGCGCAGCACCAACGCGGCCCGCTGTTGTCGGTCATCCTCCACGAACACCCGCAGGGGCGCGGGATCGCCCTTCATGGCTTTCTCTGCGTTTCCCTTGGGGATCTTGGAAGCGAGTTCGTTTCGCCGGATTGTGTCGAATCGGATGGGATTCAGCACGTGGATCCGGTCCACTACCCACCGGATCGCCGGCTTCCAGTGGATCGCCTCCAGGATTCCCCGCGCCGCCGAGGGGGTCATCACGTCGTAGCTCATCCGCTCCACCTTCATCTCGGGCCTGGTGAAGCAGGCGTAATCCCCCCAGATTTTGACCTTCACACCGTACGCCATTGGCACCCCCTTTCTCGCCGCACCCTGCGGCGTCAAAAGATGTCGGCCTCCGGGTTTCGGAACGCCGGGTCCTCGGGGCAGAGGCCGAGGTTATCGTCGTAAATGCAGTCGTTGATCAAAATGTGAAAGCGATCCGCCAGGGTTTCCACCACGCCAGCGGCCTTCAACTCGCCCAAGGTCCGGCGGTAGACCTGGACTGTGTAGCTCTGGAGCTTGCGCGCCGTGGCGGCTGGGAAGTCCGTATGCCGGAGTTCGCGGATCAGGTGTCGTGCTTCTTCATCCCATTGGATGATGAGGGAGTCCATGCCGCTGTCGATGAGCCGGAAGTCTTCGGCGATCTCACGGAACGGAAATGAGAGGGAGCGAGCATTCTCCTCATGCCGCCGGAGGATTCCCTTCGCATCAAGCCCGTCCGCACCCTCGAACGAGTAGAGCTGTGTGAAGTAGTGGTGAATGGCATCTGGCGACAGCAGATCGGAGAAAGCCCGTACCGTGAGGGCTCCCACGTCAGCCGTACGGCGGAAGAAGCCAGGAGGAAGGCCGCACTCGGGGTCGAACACCGTCACCTCGCCATGTACAGGGAGCTTCCCCTCACGGTTGCATCGGCCAGCAGCCTGAGCGACCGAGTCGATCCCGGTGGCAGCCCGAAGGACGGTGGGAAAGTCCACGTCGACACCCGCCTCAACGAGCTGAGTAGAGATCACCCGACATATTTCACCTTCTTCCAACCGCCTTCGGATATCGGCCAGTTTCTTGGCCCGGTGTGCAGGGCACAGGAGGGCGCTTAGGTGAAAATGACCATTGCCTGTTCCCAGCCGCTCGAAGAGCCTACGCGCGTGGCCGCGGGTGTTGACGACGCAGAGCGCTTGGGGGTGAGCCAAAACCCGTGCCGTTACCTCAGCATCCGAGAGCCCACCAACATGGGTCACTTCCACGCGACGGAAATCCTCATAAAGGGCGGCGTGGTCCGGGATAATCTCCCGGACCTCCCAGTCCGCGAACCCGCATGGAAGGTAGTCTGCCCGGTGGAGCGCCGGCTGAGTCGCGGTGCAAAGGACGATGGTTGTGCCATAGTTGGCTGCAAGCTCCCGCAGCGCGGCGAGGCAAGGCTGGAGTAGGGGCGTCGGGAGCATCTGGGCCTCGTCCAGGATGATGACACTCCGGACCAAGTTGTGGAGCTTCCGACACCGAGATCCTCGGGATGCGAACAGGGACTCGAAGAGCTGCACGTTCGTGGTCACAACCACCGGTGCGTCCCAGTTCTCTGCGGCTAGGCGCATGCGAAGCGCCGGGCTCGTCTCGTCCTCTTCGTCCTCCACCGACGGTTGGTAGTTACTGTGGTGCTCCAGCACTGCTGCAGGCCCTATCTCCCCGAGCGCCTTCCGGAATACGGCGGCATTCTGCTCGATAATGCTCGTGTATGGAATCGCGTAGATAACGCGCTCCAAGCCATAGAGCTTCGCGTGGCGAAGGGCGAAAGCCAGGGAAGATAGAGTCTTACCGCCGCCCGTCGGCACCGTAAGCGAGAAGATACCAGGTTTCAGAATAGCGGCCTCGCGGCATTTCGCCAGGATCTCTGCCCTGCGCCTGTTGACGAGTGTATCGTAGCGGCAGATCGTATCGAGGTGCTGGTCGAGTTGTTTTAGTAACTCCGGGATCGCCGGGTAGCCACCCCGGCGTCCCGCCTTGTCGCGCGCGAGCCACGACTCAGTGTCGAGAAAGTCCGCGTCTACAAGGCTGGAGAAGAGCATTCTTATGAAGAAGGCACGAGAAAACCCATCACGACCGATCACGGGACGTGGCAGTTGAACCCGCCCCCCATCCACTACTGACTCAAAGTCCCGAATCTCTGGGACATTAACCTTAGCCGGGTCGAGCCTTCCAGAAAGGGTATCGTTCCTCGGGCCGCCGTCTGCCCCACCGTCCGGAAGGCCAGAGTGGTGGCCCGCGATTGCGTACGCCAAGAGTTTCCCTACAGGCCCGAAGACCTCGATAGCCTTTCGAGCACCCGCCGTGGCGTGATCCACGCGGCGACCACCCTCCAGGCGAGCCTGGAACTCTCGCGAGAACTTGCCGAGATCATGTAGCAATCCGCAGGCTCTACCCCACGGCTCGGCGCCGAACCGGGAAGAGAACTCTCCGCAGCGGCGGGCGACCTCCGTCAGATGGACGCAGAGCGGCTGCCAGTTCTCCTTGGTGGGGCTGTCCGTGGAATGAGCGAAATACGTGGTCATCCTTCCTCCACTCTCAGACTCATTAGCGTCAATGTTTCCGAGGCGTTGTTGCTCACGTTGACTTTTGCCTCTCCGCCTCTAACTGAAGCCTCGCCCGCTCGGTCGGTCCCCATTACCGCGATGACGTGTGCCGCCGCCGTCTCCGATACGCCGCCGCGGCCTCCTCCACCCGGAACCCGATCCGTTTTATCGCCGGTGGGCCGGGCGATCCCATCAACTGCCTGATGGCCGTGACGAGGGATCGGATGGCCTCATCGTGGCCGGATACTCTCCGCTCCAGCTCCCCCAGTCTCGTGTTGACCTCCGCGAAATAGGTACCGGACACCTTTCCGCGCGCAAGTCCCTGGAATCCCGCGAGTCGGATGTCAATTCTTCCTCGCTCGTAAACCTCCAGGGTGTTGTTTCCAATGTTACCTTTCGCCTCCCCGCCCCGACCGAAACCCTGCTCGGTCTGTCCCCATCACCGCGATGGCGCGCGGCGCGGGCGCCGTACCCGATAGGCCGGTCTTGCCTCCTCGACGCGGAAGCCGATGCGTTTAGGCCGGGGCTCCGATGGGGCCATGAGTTGCCGGATTGTCCGAACCAGAGAGCGAATCGCCTCGTCGTGCCCCATCACACGGCGATCCAACTCGGCCAGTTTCTCAGCCATGGCCGCATTCATACCAGCCAGTTGACGTAGCCGCACGAACGCCCGGACGACCTGCACGCTCATTGCCACTGCACTGGGGCTGTTCAACACCATTGCCGCCATGATGGCCCCATGCTCGGTACAGGCGTATCAACGTCCTTCTTCCTCCCCGACCCGGCTTTGACCTCGCAATTTGCGAGGTCAAAGCTCTGTCTTCTTCTGATGTCAGTTGGAAGACAAAATCATCCGGAAACCTGGCCTGGTTCCGCTTCACCTGCTCGTGGAGCCGCCACGTCACCACCCCGTACAGCGCGGCCAAATCGGCACTCAGTATCACTCGTTGTCCCCGAATCAAATAAATCAGGTGTTCGATCTGCTCGATCGGTACCGCTTGCATGACAGTTATCTGCTTCTTAGAACTCATGGCCGAGTTCCTCCAGGTTCCTCCGAATCGCCTCCTCCAAACTCACCGATTCCCCGAATGGCTTGCAGGCACACCCGCCTGTTCTCGCCTCCTTCCAGTCACACTTACTCCAACCACTGCCGCTATAATGGCTCCATGTTCGGTGAAGGCGATCACAATTTGTGATCTTGAACGTTGGACCGTTTTTTACGAGCTCTTGTACCACTCCCGTATGACATCCGGGGTCACTGTGCAGCCACTGGGCGGACACAGGGGTCCGCCCCTACAATCCGCGTCCTAGCCCCCTCAACCCCACCTTCTCCGCACCCGGTACCCAGGGAGCGAAGGGGAATATGTTGTTTGACATCAGATGCGGTCGATGTTAACATCATCACATCATGGCGCGAACGACCATAGACATCGATACTCCACTTTTAAGAGAGCTCAAGAAGCTGCAGGCGCGGGAGGGGCGGTCCATGGGCAAGATCGTGTCGCAGCTCCTGGCGGAAGCTCTTGCGCGGCGGACACGTACGCCTCAACCTCCCAAGTTCCAGTGGACCTCCCGCCCCATGCACGCGCTCGTCGATCTCTCCGATAAAGAAGCTATGTATGGCGTCCTGGACCGCGATACCGAATGAGCTATTCGGTAGACGTCAACGTCCTTCTCTATGCTTCGGACACATCCAGTCCCAAGCATCCGAAAGCCATCCGCTTCATGGAGGAGCGCGCCTTCGACCCCGACCTGTTCTGCATTGCCTGGTCCACGCTGATTGCCTATCTCCGCATCGCTACCCATCCGCGAATCTTCGCCCGGCCGCTCTCGCCGAGTGACGCGCTAGGGAACGTCGAGTCCCTTCTCAGTCTACCGCGCGTGCGTACGCTCTCGGAGGGAGAGGACTTCCTTGATGGCTACCGTGGCGTGACTGCCCACTTTCCTGTACGCGGTAACCTTGTTCCCGACGCTCATCTGGCGACCCTTCTCCAACAGCACGGCGTAGGCAGGCTGTATACGGCCGATCGGGACTTCAGGAAATTCGACTTCCTCGAGGTTGTCGACCCCTTCGAATAGCATGCCCCAATGAGCTCTCGTGTCCCATTGACTGGCTTTTACTGTACCACCCCCCGTGACATCCGGGGTCACTTTACGCAAGCGTCCCGCTGAGAATCCGCCGGGCCTCATCCTGCACCCTCGCTGCAAGGGCGGCGGGTTCGAGTACCCGGACCTTGCCGCCGAAGCTCAGAATCCATCCGACCAGTTCAGGCGTGTCCGCTACCGAGAGGGTCATCCTTAAGCGCCCACCCCTCAGGGGCGTCAGAGTCTGACTTGGGTGCCACACCCGATCCCTTACCCAGGGGGCGGCGGACTTGCCGAACAGCAGTTCGACCGTGACCGGCCTCCCCGTCATGACCACCAGCGCATCCTGCACGTAGGTCTCAACATCGAAGCCGAGCGGGATCTGGTAGGGGCGATCGGTGACGGTCAGGGAACGAATCCGGTCTACCGCGAACAGGCGCACCTGCCGACGGAGGTGACAGTAGGCGATCAGGTACAAGGCCCCACCCGCATACCAGAGGCGATAGGGATCGACCTCCCGGCGGGTTGTGGCGTTACGTGAGGCGGCGTAGTATCGCATCTGAAGGGTGCGCAGGTGGGCAATGGCGTCTGTGATGCGATCAATGGTCTCCTGGTGCTGACGGTAAAGCTTATGCGAACCCAGTCCAACCGAGAAGAAACCCCGCAACTGCCGCACATAGCCCTGTCCTTGCGGCGGCAGGGCAGTGGCGGCCTTATCAAGGGCGGAGTCAAGGGCGCCCTTGATCTGGGTTCCGTCGAGGGGTTTCAGTAGGTCACGGCTGAACGTCAGCGCCATGAGCTCAGTCGGCGAAAACGCAATGGCGGGGATGCGCCGATAGCCATCCATCAACCTCCAGCGAACCTGCCCCTCTGTCCGTTCGGTGAGGAGCGGAAAGCCGGCGGCCTCTAGGGCGGCAAGGTCGCGTCGGATAGTGCGGAGATGCTTCGGCAGCTCGCGAGGCAGGGAGTCAGCGAGCTCTTGGATCGTTGCCCCTGTCGAGCCCTCTAACCTTCGAAGCAGATGCCACTGACGGGTGACCTGATCGTTTCGCGGCATGATGCCTCCAGCATGGTTAGCGTGGTCTGTGCTTCATGCGTTAGCGCAAAGAAGGTACCGGACACCTTTTTACGCGTAACCCCTTGATATCCTGCGATTCGGATTTCAGTTCTTCTTCGACCGCAATTTCCGGGACGTTGTTGCCCACGTTCACTTTCAACTTTCCGCCTCCGACTGCGAAACAGGTACCGGACACCTTTTCGCGCGTAACCCCCTGGAATCCCGCGAGTCGGATTTCAATTCCTCCTCGCTCGTAAACCTCCTAAAGAAGGTACTGGACGCCTTTTCATTGGGGTGATCCAGTGACGGACCTTGCGCCAGGCTAATTCGGATAACGGAAACACGGAACGGCTCATCCTGTCGTTTACCCTGGATGCCGCAAACCGGAGAGATCGACGCGCCACTCCTGATCCTCAAGGTGGAAGTTGAGAGTGACCGGGTAGGGCTGCTCCTTCACGGATCTGGGGGAACCCTTGGTCTCAAAAAGCAGCATCGCGGAAACGACGACGTGTTGAGACGATATCGGTCTGATTTGGAAATGTCGAAGGCGCTTGTCGCAGCATGCGAGTTGCCAGCGGCTGCTGTCCATCCGTTGAGTGAAGGCGTCCTGCGAGATAGCGGAACGACTCTGACTCGTGCCTTGCTCCCACATCGACCACCATTCGTGATAGCCCCACTGATCGAGGATCTGTTGAAAGCGGGTCTGCACGAGGTCACCGTGGGTTGCGCCCTCAGCAACAAAGTGGATGGGCGGAAGACACAGCAGCCACAGTGCGAATGTGGCGAGTATAGCGATACGTCGGTATGGGCTCACCGTTCTCCTCCGCAGAAACTTTCGGACATAGGTACCGGACACCTTTTCACGCGTAACTCCTTGATATCC
>NSJM01000082.1 GCA_002634395.1 Candidatus Methylomirabilis sp. | reverse complement strand
TTCCCATGTAACTGGAACTATGCTATAAAGTACAGGCCCTGCATTCAACGTCCCCATCGTCTAGCTCGGCCCAGGACGCGGCCCTTTCAAGGCTGAAACACGGGTTCGAATCCCGTTGGGGACGCCAATGTTTTCGGGTGGTTACGGAGCCTGCCTGTTTCTGAAGAAGCCTCTGGTGTCCAAATAGTGACTACTCCGTTGCAGCAAACGGCGCGGGTTCGTCAACGGTGAACCCCGGTGGAGGGGGAGTAGCGGTTCAGAAACGCTTCCCCCTCCCCCCTCAACCATTCGCTACGCACCCATCGAATTTTTCCTTTCCTACTCCGACCGACTCACGGTCTGGCCCTTCCAATTGCGCCACAGCCTCATGTAAGGTGTCCATATTGAGGTGCTGATACCTCCGAGCGGTTCGAGGGTCCTTCCACCCGCACAAGGCTTCGATGGTGCGCTGATTGATCCCCTTCATCGTCAACCATGAGGCGGCGTGATGGCGGAGATCGTGGAAACGAAAGTCGGCAATCCCCGCCTGACGGCACGCCCGAACAAAGGACATCGTACACTTGGCCCGCGTCCATCCCGAAAAGACCGGCGTGAAAGGGTCTGACGGGCGGGTGATCGTGGTCAGCGCCTTCAGGGCCTCCATATTCAGGGGAACGATCCGGCATTCGTTGTTCTTGGTCTTGCGAAGGGTGACGGTCCTGCTCTGAAGATCGACATCGGCCCACGTGAGGCCCAGGATTTCCCCTTGTCGCATTCCCGTATTCATAGCAAGGGTGACAATGGCCCACAGCCCCATCGAATGCCGTCCACAGGCTTCAAGGAGCCGGTCCACTTGCTCAGGAACCAGATATTTGACCCGTGGCGGCGGTTCCTTCATCAGCGTGACTCCCTTGGCCGGATTCGCCTTCAGGAACCCCCAGGCGACGGCCCGATTGAGCAGGTGACGGAGGCGGATGAACTCTTTGTTCACGGTTCCGGCCTTGACCTCGGCGGCCCGCGCCGCCAGATAGCCTTCGATCTGCTGGCGGGTGATCCGGCTGAGGCGGTCCCCTCCAAAGCAGGGGTTAAGGTGCAGATCGAGAATGCGCCGCGCGCGGTCCCGTTCTTGCTCGGAGAAAGTGTGCTGCACGGCCTGCCAGTACTTCTCAGCGAAGGCCCGAAAGGTCATGCTCTCTTCCTTGAGGCCTAGGTATTCCCCCTTCGTAATCTTGACCTGCGTATCCCGGAGTGTCGCCGTTGCGATCCGCTTATCGGGTGAGACCTTCTTCCGCCGGCGCCTCCCGTTCGAGTCGTAAAAGTCGATCCACCAATACCCACCACGTTTGAACACGCTCATTGGTTCTTCCCTTCCTTCCGTGGGCGTCTAGCCACATGGACCTTTTCTGAAAGCTGGCGCTTGCGCTTGTTGGCATATCGGGTGTGAGCCTGCTCAGCTTCCTGCTGTTTGACGGTCTCTCGTTGGCGATAGCGGCGCATATAGGCCCTGGTCTGACAGCGTGGCGAGCAGTATTCGCGCTTCTTGGTACGAAGCATGAGCCGCTCACACTCGGGACAGGCGGCGATCCTGGCGGTGGACTCGAAGGCGAACAGCAAGAACACCATCGTCAAGAACATATCCCGTGTAGGCCCTGTCAGCTGCAGCATGGCACGCCCTGCAAAACGCGGCGAAAGGACATCAAGCGGCATCAGTGAGGCCCGGATAGACAGCGGCGTCTGCTTCTGCTGACTTTCCTTTCGCTCCCTGACCTTCACGAACTGCGTCAAAATCTCCCTGTTGTCAGACTGGAGCGTCTTGAAATCCCCCGGCGCCATGTCTTGTGGAAACGGCGGTTCAATCGGCATGGCTCGAATCGGCCCGACCAGTGCCACCGGCGCTCCCCCCCGACATCCGAGAAAAAGTGCGAAGTCTTCCTTGAGATTGAGCCAGTCCCCCGGCCGCAAGTGATCGAGATCGGCGTTGACGAAACGAAGCACAAACTCTAACCGGTCCTTCGCTGTCTGCATTGTTCTCCCCCTTTCTGTGTGTAGCGCTATGGAGAGTATATGTAAGGCGTACCACTCTGTCAAGGGCTTTCTATTACGTTACGAGACGTTAGATAGGTAAGGCTATTGACTATGCTTATACCTTACGCTATGTTCTTCACAGAGGGCAACGGGTACAACAACTTTCACAAAGGAGGGCGCGATGCGGTTACTGAATCTGAAGGAATTGCCGGAGAAGAGCGGAGGCGTCTCTGTTCACAGCTGGAGGCTTTGGATACGGCAGGGGCGGTTGCCAAGCGTGAAGCTGGGTTCAAGGGTCCTGGTACGGGAGCAGGACTTCCTGCACTTCATCGAGGAAAATCTCCGGACCGAGGCGAAGTAATGAGCGGCGCGGCGACAATCACACTCGCGGACTTCTTCGCGGCATTGTTCCCCGATCCTGACGGGCTGATCGAACTGCGAGCGCTGCCGTCTAAGCGACAGGCGTTCATCCTGCCCGGTGACATCGAGACGGCGGAGCGCTTCCTGCACACACACGCGCAAGAGAATATCTACTTCGGCGTGGCGACTCGCAAAGACGCCAGCAGTGGGGCGCTAGAGAACTGCTTGGCGCTTCATGCGATCTTCGTAGACATGGACTTCAAGGTCACCCCTGAGCCCCAGGCGAGGGCGAAGATCGAAGGGTTCCTACTGAAGCCGTCGTTCATCGTCAGGTCGGGCGGCGGCCTTCATGGTTATTGGCTATTGCGCGAGCCTCTGAACCTCCGAGCCCCCGAGGATCGCCAGCAAGCCAAGAACCTGCTCCGACGGCTGGCCCTGGCGTTAAGTGGTGACCTGTCGAGCGCTGAGTCTGCACGGGTTCTCCGGATCCCCGGAACGCTGAACCACAAGCCCGAGTACGGGACCCCCCGGCCTGTCCAGATTGAGACGTTCAATCCTGAACGTGCATACAATCCCAGCGACTTTGATGACCTGCTGCCAGCGGAGCCGGAGCCGGTCAACGGCAACGGTCAAGGGTTCACGGTTGGCGACAAGATCAAAGACGGCGAGCGGAACACCACACTGTACAAACTGGCGCGGTCGATGAAAGCCAAAGGGTTGAGCAGCGACGCGATCCTGGCGGCGTTGCGCGCGGAGAATCAGGCAAAGTGTGGACCCCCACTACCTGACGCGGAGATCGAGAAGATTGTCGCGCACGCGATAGCGCAACCCGACCGACCGGGGTTTGCGGCGAACGGTAACGGCGACAGCGATCCCCTTGTCCCTCTCCGAGCGCTGGCCGACTCTCCGACATCGGCGGACATCGAGGCGGCGCTGCGGATGGTTATCAAGTCGCTGGCCGGAGCTGATGCGCTCAAGCGGGCTTCACTGCGACAAGAGGCGTTGTCGATCCTAAAGGCAAAGAAGGTCGAAGGTCCGGCGAAACTGGTTGACGCGGCGTGGGCGCTTGTAGGCGGTTCAACAGATGAGGGTGGCGCGCAACCGCTTACCCTGGCCGATCCTGAACCTTGGCGGGAGCCAGTAGACGGCGCGGCGATCCTGGAGGAGATCGAGGCAACGCTCACCCGGTTCCTCATTCTTCCCCGAGGCGCGGCGACGGCGATTGCGCTCTGGGTACTCCATGCGTATGCGCTGACGGCCTTCGCCGTATCGCCGATCCTGGCGGTAGTCAGTGCGACAATGCGATGCGGCAAATCGACGTTACTCAGCCTGCTCTCTGGCCTGCTCCTGAGGGCGCTGCCGACTGCCAACATCACCCCGGCGGCGCTCTTTCGATGCATCGAGCAATTTACCCCAAGCATGCTGGTCGATGAGGGCGACGCCTTTCTCGCCATGTCCGATGAACTGCGTGGCGTGCTGAATGCTGGTCATACGCGGACGGCTGGCGTGGTTCGCACAGTGGGCGAGGAGTTTGAGCCTCGAATCTTTAAGGTCTTCTGTCCGAAGGTGCTGGCCATGATCGGCAAGCCCCCAGGAACCATCGAGGACCGCTCCATCGTGATTTCCATGAAGCGCAAGGCCCCCGGCGAGCAGGTGCAACGGTTTCGACTCAAGCAGCTTGAGGAACTGGCCCCCCTCTGCCAGAAGGCGGCACGGTGGGCGCTAGACCACATTGAGGAGCTTCGAGACGCGGACCCGGACGTACCGGCAAGCCTCAATGATAGAGCGGCGGATAACTGGCGGCCCTTGCTGGCAATCGCTGACGTAGCAGGCGGCGGCTGGCCCGACCGAGCGCGACAGGCGGCACTCACGTTGTCAGGTGGCGAACGCGACCCGGAAGCCGATGGCGCTGGCGTGGCGCTGATCGGAGATTGCGTCTCGATCTTCAACGACCGAGGGGTCGACCGACTCTCTACTACCGACTTGATCGGTGAGCTGGTGAAAATCGAGGGGAGGCCCTGGCCCGAATGGAGCAAAGGCAGGCCCATCAGCCCCCGAGCATTGGGGAGGTTACTCAAGCCATTCGGGATTGTTAGCAAGGTTCTTCGGATCGGCGAAAGCACGCCACATGGGTATGAACGCCAGACGTTTGATGATCCCTATTTCCGCTATTTCCAGGGTTCAAATCCGCAACAAGGGCAACAAGCTAATGAATTCACGCACTTAGACCCTACTTTCAATCCGCAACAAACCCCCGATGTTGCGGATACGAAAAGTGACCTAACTATCGATAACCAAAGGAATGTTGCGGATGTTGCGGATAGAAAACCCGAAAATGGGCGATACACACATGTTGCGGATGACGTAGAGGCCACAAACCCCGGATTCGAGACCCGGTGTGCGGCGGATGTGGGCGACCTGTTCAACGAGGAGGTGACAGTCATATGATTGCGGCGGAGCTGATCCAAGAGGCGCGAACGGCTGGCGTCACTTTGACCCCCCTCCCGGATGGCAGGCTGCAAGTGGCCGCTCGGCCCCGGGTTCCGGCAGACCTGAAGGCGAGATTGAGCACGCACAAGGCGGAGGTGGTGGCGTTGCTGATCGAATCGGAGGCCCTGGCTGATGCGTACCGGCGGTACTGGACATTATCAGAGACCGAAGAGCCGATGGCGACCTTCCAGTCGTTGCATCGGGACATCGACACCCTAGAGCGGCAAGTCGGCCCGGAAGTATCGTGGCGGATACTAGAAGCGGCGGCGAGGCGCTGGTATCAGGAGAAAGCGCGGTGTCCATTCTGCGGCGGAGATGAACTGCATCTGAGCGGGAGGCCCTGACGTGGCACACCATTACTCCGACGACGCAGCGATACTCACGGCGCGTGACGGCCAGAAACCCGGTAAATCAAGGCGATCTGTGACGGACCCAGGTCTAGATATCCCCTATCTCCGCGTGGAGGTGAAAGGCGGCGTCTTGTGGCTGAGCCGTAAACAGGCGGTGGAGATTCTGAAGCGCGGGAAAAAGTGGCGGCGGGTAATGCGAGAGCGAAACGAAAGGAGCACATATGCAAAACCTGAGTGAAAAGCTTCGCTTGCGACAAGCGGACCTGGCTGATGAATTGGTTCAACAATCGAAGCCCTTGACGGTCATACAGGCGCGGCTGAGGGACTTGGCCAGACCTTGGCCGGTCGATTACGACCCCAGGGACTTCAAAGAGGCGGAATTTCGCTGGCTTACAGATCTGCTTCATGCGCTTGACGAAGCCCGCTCTCTTCGAGACGCATGGACAAGCACGATAGCCGCCCTCACCCGCGAATCTGAGGCGCTGAAGGTCAAGCTGGAGGCGGGCGAACTTGATAACGCGGACTACGATCGAGATCGTGAACGGTATCATATCCGCAAGGTTGAGATCGAGGCGTACCGGGAAGCTCTGGCGCGACTCGAAGACGGGCTGAAGACGGCGGAACGGGAATGGGAGCGGGTGAAGCCGATTGCCGAAGGGGAGATCGAGAGATACGCCGATACGCTCTTCATGGCGGAACAGCGAGAACTGCAAAAGGAAGTCGAAGAGATGCTGACTAAAGCAGCGACCGTTAGGACCCATGCGGGAACGCTGAACCGATGGCATGTCACACTCAGGGAGCAGTATGGGCTCACGGTGACACCCAGGAAGGTGACCTTCGACCCGGCATTGCCAACGGCGCACAGCTTCACGATACGAATCGAGCGGGTGAGCCATGCCTGACGATGAGCCGATACGGATGACGTTGGAAAGGCTGGAGCGCAAGATTGATGCACTGGCGGCCCGTGGCGTGACACTGCGACACGTAATCTTCCCGATGCGAGAGATTGCCCGGGTGTGCGGCGTAAGCGAACGGACGGCGTACCGGTGGACCAAGCAAGCCCTTCATCCCCTGAAGGTTGTCCATCTGAATCGATTAGGGCTCGGCACAACGTTGTCGCTGATCGATCAATTCCTTGAGAGCCGCTACCTGGAAGAGCAGGCTGGCCCGAGCAAGTGGGCAAGGAGCCCGCGTAGTCACAAATGGCAGAAAGGGGAGAGCGGGAACCCGAGCGGACAGGGAAGACAAAGCACGCCATGAACAGTAATTTGCGTTTATTAGTCAAAAGACTGGTGTCCAAATAGTGACCATAGCGGGTGTCGTTAGCGCTTACTCCTTCTCACTGGCACTCACATTGCGATCGCGTCTAACCCCTTGAGATTACTATCTAAAACTCACGTCTTGTCATTCCCTCTTACTCCTGCTATACTCTCCTGAAACGCCCTTTCAAGGCTGAAACACGGGTTCGAATCCCGTTGGGGACGCCATAGAATTATGTAGTCGCACGCTATACCCCGTATGTGTACCCCTTCCAGTGCTCAAATAGTGACCGCTCCGGCATTTCTGAGCCTCGAAGACTGAGAGAGCATCTTCGAGGTCACGAGGCCGATCAGGTTGCCCAGCCCGGCGTAGGATATCCGCTGTCTTCAGAGCCAGAACGGTAGTCGCCTCCCTTATCGTTTTAATCGTGCGCCCACTCGTTCCAGCGTTTCTCTTGAAAGATGGCGAGGAAACCAGTGGTAGTCCCAACGGGGATCGAATCCGTGTTTCAGCCTAAAAAGGCCAGAACCATTTCCCGTGAATTCGTTCCAACCGTCGCGCCATAAGATATGCAATCCATATCCACACGATGAAGGCGCCGACAGATCCCAAAAAGAAAAGCCAGTGACCGAGCAGAAAAGCAGGGATCATCCCAATTCCGAGGCTCGCAACAGATAGGATCACAGCGAGTCGTCGAAAGTTTCGCTCTATGCTCATTAGTGTAGTCACCTCCACATAAACACCACCTTGACCACGGTGGCTACGTTGGTTGCTGCGACGGAGTAGTCACTTTTTTGGCACCGGAGGCGTATACAGATACCGACAGGCGTCGTAGCCGTGTGAATACATTGGTGGCCCCAACGGGATTCGAACCCGTGTTTCAGCCTTGAGAGGGCCGCGTCCTAGGCCTCTAGACGATGGGGCCGTACGGTCAGGAAGGAATGAAGACCGCGGTTACTATATCGGAATATGGAATCGCCGCGCAACCAAAATCTACGTAGAAAGGATGACCACATGGTGCGGGGAGGTTTCGAGGTCATGATTATACGGTGCCGGCTGAAGGTCATCGGCTCGGGGTCGGCGGGAGAACTTCTTTCCCGCTCACGTCGGGTGACGAGGCGTTGGTGATCGGCAGCACCACGTCTGAAGGCAACACCTCTTCCTGCCCTTGAATCACATATTCTACAATGGCCTCGGGATCAGTCGACGAGGTCGGCTGTCCTGTCTTTTGATTCGCGAAGATCGGGAAGACCCCTTCAGGCGGAAGGAAGGCCTCAACAGGACTGTCGCCAAGGCTCTGCCTCATGAAATCGGTCCAGATGGGCGCCGCAATCTTGCCGGCCGTCTCGTGAGAACCGATCGAGCGATGTTGATCGTAACCCAGCCAGACCCCGGCCACGATACTCGGGGTATAGCCGAGAAACCAGAGATCTTCTGCGGCCTGGGAGGTTCCGGTCTTTGCGGCGACGGGTCGCCCGATACGCTTGGCGGCCCTACCGGTCCCGCGTTGGACAACACCCTCAAGGACTGAGGTCAGAAGAAAAGCAATCTCCTCGCGTACCACCTGTTGCGGCTGGGGAAACTGCTCTTCGAGCACGATCTCGCCAGGCCCCACCACGCGACGAACAGCAAAAGGCGGTGACAAACTCCCCCGATTAGCGAACGCCTGATAGGCCGACGCCAGCTCCAAGAGGCCCACCTCCGAAACACCGAGGGCCATGGCGTATTCCCGTCTGAGTTCAGAGGTAATCCCAAGCCGACGAGCAAGGTCTATGACCGGATCGATCCCGATCGTGGAGATCAAGCGGACCGTCGGAACGTTGATCGACTCTTCAAGCGCTCGACGAAGCGTCACCGGACCACGATATCGGTGATCCAGATTCTCCGGGGCCCACGCCTCACTTCGGTGCCCCGTCCCGATCTCAAAGCTGATCGGCGCATCGTCAAGAATGGTCCTGGGGGACAATCCTCGCTCAAATGCCGCCGCATAGACGAGCGGTTTGAAGGCGGAACCGGGTTGCCGTCGCGCTTGAACTGCTCGATTGAACTGACTCCGGCTGTAGTCCGAACCGCCCACCAGGGCCTTGATCTCACCGGTCCTCGCATCGAGCGCGATCAGCGCCCCCTCCGGCGCCACGCTTCCACCCTCCTTGCGTTCGTTCTTGCGCTGAACGATGGCCGCAATGCCCCGACTGATCGCCTTAACTGCCGCTCGTTGCATGCCGGCATTTAAGGTGGTGTAGATTTTCAGCTCCCCGTGCCGCACGACGATCTGACCCAAGCGCCCCTCAAGTTGTTGTCGGACATACTCAACAAACCAGGGCGCGATGCCCTTCGATCGAAACATCGGATTGACCGAGATTGGTGTAAGATTGGCCCGGCTCGCCTGGGCCTGTTTGATCGCACCAGTTGCGACCATCCGATCCAATACGTACTTCCGACGCGCCTTAGCGCGCTTGATATCGATCAGCGGCGAATATCTCCCAGGGGCGCGAGGAAGCCCGGCGAGGAGTGCGGTCTCAGATAGGGTAAGCTCCGTCACGCTCTTGCTGAAATAGGTCCTGGCGGCGGCCTCGATTCCATAAGCTCCATGACCGAAGTAGATGCAATTCAGGTACATCCCCAGAATCTGGTCTTTTGTGTAGGCTTGCTCAAGTTCACTCGCAAGCTGCAACTCCTTGACCTTTCGTCCGATGGTCCGCTCGTGGGTCAAGAACAGGGTCTTGGCGAGTTGCTGAGTGATGGTGCTGCCCCCTTCCCTCACAGAGGCGGACATGATGTTTCTTACCGTTGCTCTCGCGATCCCTTTCAGGTCAAGCGCCCCATGCTCATAAAAGCGGGCATCCTCAGCGGCGATGACAGCCTGTCGCAATTTCAAGGGAATCCGAGAGAGCGGGAGAACAATTCGGTATTCCGGAACGATGGGACCCAATACCTTTCCTGCATCATCGTACAGGAGACTTGGTGCTCCGGGTTGGAAGATCGGAAGCTGCATCAGGTGAGGCAGATCCTCGACTCGCGCTAACGGCGCACCCCATGCGGCCGTACCGAGTGTGACGCTTATCAGAAAGGCAACAACAAGCACTCGCCATGTCGCTTTAGCGTAACCCATGCACAGTCCATTCATTGACGGCAACTGAAGATTAGCAATATCATCCGTTGATAAAGCGGAGTGCAGACCTCAACAGCTACGTAACCACCCGAGAGCGCTCGCTCCGCGACCACATTCACTATACCACGGAATATCGACCTATTGATGCATTGCATTAGTCGGTACTTTGTCCTTGACACGATCAGTCACCGCGATAAAGACTTGGTCCACGGGATCGAGCTTATTCACCTCCGTAATACCCGTCGTATCCCCCGCTTGGCCGAGCCGTCCATCTGTTTGCAGATAAGACGCCACCGGCGGCGGCTATACCGGTAGCTTTCGTTGAAGGATGAGTTCTTGCCAGATGGGTCCACGAGGATCAAGCACAGTCGCGCCTTCCATTGCAAGATCCGAATCTCCCTATACGGAAGAACGTACGCTCGTCGAACGATTAAGGTCCGGTGACTATGAGGCCTTCGAGGCGATCTTTCGTCGGTATGCCAACAAGGTCTATCGGCAGGTCTTCAGGCTCGTCGGAAATAGCGCGGAGGCCGAGGAGATCGTACAGGAGGTATTCCTGGCAGTCTATCAGAAGGGCAAATCATTTCGAGGCGACTCAGCGTTTTCGACCTGGCTCTACAGCCTCGCCATGAACGCCTGCCTGACCAGGCTTCGCAAGCGGAAGCGAAGCAGAGAAATCAGCATGGACGCCTTGTTGCCACGCTACAGGAAGGATGGCCATCATCTGGTCAGGCCGGTCTTCAACTGGGCAGATGAGGTTGAGTTTCGGCTTGAGAAAGATGAACTGCGGGAGCTTCTAGGGGAAGCCATCAACCAGCTTCAGCCTGCGGAGAAGGCTGTCATCGTATTAAGTGATGTGGAAGGCGTCCCTGATCGTAAAATCGGTGAGATATTAGGGTTGAGCATTCCAGCGGTCAAGGCGAGGCTCCATCGCGCCCGCCTTTTCTTGCGGGGTAAGCTGGCGGACGCGCTCGGCTACTCCCCCGCGTAATGGACGTGACCTAGTCAGATGACGAAACAGCTTGCGACATCCAGCCGGCGACCAAGGAGAGATGGTCTAACCTGTCAACAGGTGACCGACCTTATCCTGAACTATGTGAGGGGGGAACTCCATCCCAGGACCGCCTTGGCATTGAAGGCACATTTACGAGAGTGCCCTGACTGCGTTGCCTTTCTTGCCACGTACAAACAAACCATCCAAGCCACCAACTCCTTACGGTATGAGACCATCCCCCCGGCGATGCGAACACGTGTCCGACACTTCCTGCGAACCAAGATCACAGGCACTTCTCACGCCGCCGCCAGCCCCGCGTAACCCGTCTCGTTCCCCGGTGTGTCTACCGGCCGGATCCTACCTTTGGTTGATCCTAATGTAGTGTATCCAACATTTCTTGACATTGATTTCGACGCCCTCATTCTTGCGAAAACGGGAATCCAGACACCAATAGGGTTATGCCGACCAGCGGGGCAGCCTTTGCCGGTATAAGTCCTGTTGATATTCCGTTGACAAGTCTGCGAAACGGAAGGACAATCCGGCATATCGGGAGCAATTTTGGGACTGTGTTATACGGACCAGCGTAATCATAATTGGCCCGGAAAATAGAAGACGATAAGGAACACCGCAAAAGGAATTGGAGGTGCGCAGATGAGCGTTGACGAACTAAGAGAAGAGGCCCTTCGCCTGAATCCGGCAGCGCGTGCGCGTCTGGCTCGCGAACTGCTCGCCAGTTTAGACGCGCTGAGTGAGGCAGAAATTGAAAAGCTATGGATCGACGAAGCGATTCGGCGCGATGAGGAACTCGACAGTGGCGCGGCCCGCGCGTACCCGGCGGACGAAGTGCTCGCCCGGGCGCGGGCTCGCCGAAAATGAGCCGACGATTTTCGATCCACGAGACGGCCGAGGCCGAGATCAACGAAGCAGCCGACTTCTACGACCTCGAAGACCCGGGGCTCGGCAGTGTGTTCATCGACGAGGTCGAACGCGGCGTAGAGAGCATCTCTCAGTTCCCGGAAGCGGCTCAGTTCGTCCGCGGACGTGTGCGGAAGAAACCCCTCGTCAGATTCCCATACTCTCTGGTTTACTCCGTTCGGCCTGACGAGGTCAGACTACTGGCGGTAGCGCACCAGAAGAGGCGCCCTTTCTATTGGCGCGGCCGCCGTTGAGGCAGGCGAATAGAGAGAGGGCCAACAAGGGCACGGGAAC